>JAUWPX010000304.1 GCA_030611395.1 Bacteroidota bacterium
AATTGCCTTTTTCATAACCTCAATAAGATCGTCAACAGGCAGGTTATAGTACCCATCATACGCCCAGTTGTCAGGCACTTCAAGCACAAAGTTTTCATAATAGGGCTGATGGCTGTACGAGGTAAGCTCGATATAATCATCAGGGTTTATTCCCAGATTTTTTGCAAAAGATTCAGGGGTATAAGTCTTTCCCTCGTATGTAAAAGAAGCCGGTGCTTCACCAAGATAAGCATCAAGAACCGCGCAATATGCATTATTCCAAACCGGTGTGGGTTTCCGGATTTTTATTACACCATCCAGCATTCCTTTAAGAACAGTGCTTTGTTCGCTATGATTATGTTTTTCCTGTCCATATACCTTCCCTGAATAAACACTTTCCGGAACTATACCGTTTTCTGCTATCTCATTCAGTACGTCATGCGCCTGACCACCCTGGCTAAAATTCGTTTTACCATGGAACCTTAAATAATTCAATGCTTTGGTTTCAAATGCATTTCTTACAAAAAACATTTCCGACAGATCAAACTCCCCTTTATCCATCCTTATCAATTCTGTCTCAAGAAATGATGTTGTTGCAAAGCACCAGCATGTACCGGTGCGATCCTGGCTTTTAACGCCGGTGGTTTTAAGAGTTTTAATTTCTTTAAAATCAAAGTTCTCTTTTTCGATCTTTTGCGCTGATACAATCGATATCAACAAAACAAGCAAAATAATTGAAGTGAGTTTTTTCATTTTTATTTTTTTTTATTTGATCGAATATATGTTAATGTATTGGTATTTCAAAATAATTCGTTGAAAGATTATACAGCAAAATAAGGTTTTCGTGTTTCCCATTTCCCCCTGGTAAAGTCAGGGAATTCCACCGGTCTGTTTTTTTCAATTGAAATACCCGAAAGAGCCACAACAGCACTCATTGCAACCGAATCATAAACATCAATAGGAGTTTGAGTTCCATTCCTGACCGCCTCAACAAATAAAGTGAGTTCGAGGCCATCCACGCCTCCATGTCCATCTATCGTATTAACTCCTTTTTTCCACCATTTATGGAGGTGTTTTTCTTCATGAGGTTTAAAAGGCTCCCACTGGTGATATTGTGGACTGGTTCCGGTTAAATAAATCGCATTCCGTTGTTCGTTGTATATGCCCAGCGTGCCCTGGATTGTCCAACGGTTGTCGTAGGGCCGGGGCAATTGCATATCATAGTTAACTATAATTGTTTTCCCGTTTTTTGTTTTAAGGGTGGAAGTAACTATATCCCCTTGTTTATATTCTAATTTGGCATTCGGATGATCTTCACCAAATTTTCGCTTAAGGTAGGCATTAATTCCCCGGGATGCAGTAGCTGCTGAATAAATTTCAGTAATTACGTCCCCGCAATTGATATCCATCCAGCTTAAGACAGGTCCTAAGGAATGTGTGGGGTATTGATCGCGGTTATAATTCAGAAGGTATTTTGCAGCCCATCGTTGATGACCATCCTCGCTGTCGAAGAACCAATGATCAATGCAATCATGAGAATGGGCACAATGGCAATGAACAATCTCCCCGAACAACCCCTGTCGTATCATGTTCAGAATGGCAAGATTATCTCTTCTAAAGCTCCAGTTCTCCAACATCATACATGGAACACCGGTTTCTTCTGAGGTATTCACAAGACTCCAGCATTCATCCAGTGAAAGGGCTATGGGGACCTCCACTCCGGGATAAATTCCGCGTTTCATGGCATAAAGAGCCATTGGAGCATGCCATTCCCAGTAGGTGGCAATAATTACAGCATCCAGATCGTCCCTGTCCATTAGCTGTTGAAAGCTATATTCATCTTTAAAGTATCTATCCGGTTCTTTTTTCCCGGCATCAACACAGATTTTACAGGCATTATCCAGATTTTCCTTATTGATATCGCAAAGCGCCGGAATTTCAACTCCTTCCATTGCCAGTAAATTTTTCATCAGCCCTGTACCTCTGTTACCTGTTCCAACAACCGCTACTTTAACAGTCTTTTTTCCGGTATTCGGGTTAAAAGCAAACGAGGTTCCGCTTAAGGTTAATCCAAGGGATGTGACTGCCGTGGTTTTGACAAAATCACGGCGGGAAAATAATTCTTTTTTCATTTTAATATGATTTTGAATATTGTTTTAATAATTAATTTGTGAAGCTATGTTTTTGTCTTTCTCGTTTTATTAAATACAAAATAAAGATAGATTTTTTCCCTGTATTCTTTTACTTATTGTTAAAAACCTGCAACTCCTCCTGAAATAATAAATTTCATAACCTCTGCAGATGGTGCTTCGATTGGGGTTACATGCTCACCGGGAACAATAAACAGTTCACCGGAAAAATTATAGGAATGCGGAAAATAAACTGCAACTTTTTTTCCTTTAATACCAAGATTACTAAGATCTTCCTGCGTAAGGAAACCCAGTTTTTCAAGATTTGAAATTGTATTAACCAGAACTAATACCGGTTTGTTGAATTTCTTTTCCTTCCCGACAAAAGCAGACAGTAAATCCCTGATTGAAGAATAGACAATCTTTATCAGCGGAGCTTTTTTAAATGATTTTTCAATAAAAATCCTGGCAGGTGATGCAATGATGGATTGTCCCAGAAAACCCAGTAATACAATGACTATTAATACAACTAAAAGGTTCATTCCCGGAATGTTTACCGGCAACACCGGATCAATATATGTTTTCAGTAAATTATCAATAAACCTGAAAACCAGATAAACTACATAAACTGTTACCCCTATGGGAGCAATAAATAATAATCCCTGCATAAAATAACCTCTAATTCTTTTCATATGTATATGTTTTTAAGTTTCTGTAATTGTTCTTTCTTAAGTTTTGTCAGACTGTTTACTACAAGTTCATACGAGTGGTCTGTTAATTGAAAAATCAGACTATCAG
>JAUWPX010000080.1 GCA_030611395.1 Bacteroidota bacterium
ATTCCGGAAACTGTTTCTGATAATCAAAGTCTTGGATTACTAAGGAGAGAATATGGTTTTAGAATGAGTGATATTGAGAAAATAATTAATGAATATAAAAAGTAGTCAAAGCGTTACGGGTTACGAGTTCCCCTCCTCTCCCGGTTACTCTTTATTGCCATTTCAATAATTTTGATAACATCTAAAGCCTCACCGGGTTTAACCGCTAACTCTTCATCTCCCATAATTGCTTTATATACATTATTATAAAACTTGTTGTAATTCCCCTGCAGGGTTTTAATTCTTTCCCTGACATCTTTACCATTAATAGATGTATTAAGAAGTCCCCAAAAATTCTCCCTTTCTTTTGCCCACTTTTCACCAACCGGCCGAACGCCTTTATTCAACATCTCCTCCTGCGGATCGGTACCATATTTCACGAACGATCCGTTGGTTCCATTTAAGATGTACGCGGGTCCCGGCTCCCGAACCAAATATGATGACTTTAATATCACCCTGAAATTCGGGTATTCAAAACGAATATCAAAATAATCATTTACCTTCCCTCCAGCACGAAATGTACGAATGTTTGCATTAACCAGTTCAGGTAATCCAAACAGAACAAGTGCCTGATCAATTAAATGCGAGCCCAGATTATATAATACTCCCGTGCCTTTTCCCTCCTCTTCCTTCCACGTATTCTTATTTATGAAATTTCTATACCGGTCGAAATGGGCTTCATACTCCACTAATCTGCCTAACAGACCATCTTCAATAACTTTTTTCACTGTCAGAAAATCACCATCCCACCTGCGGTTTTGAAAAACACTAAGTACAAGATTTTTTTCTTCAGCGATTTTAATAAGCTCCTCTCCATCTGAATATTCAACAACAAACGGCTTCTCAACAATAACATGTTTGCCTGCATTCAAAGCATTTTTTGCTAATTCATAATGTGTATGGTCAGGTGTATTTACAACAATAAGATCAATATTTTTGTCTGACAAAAGTTCCTCGTAACTTGTAACAATATTCACAAACGGGTATTTCTCTTTCGACCCTTTTGGGGTTCTTTCCAAAACTGTTTTAAGAATATAATTCTGATTTGCTTCCAGAAAGGGAGCATGAAAAATCCTGCCCGACATTCCATAAGAAGCTAAACCTGTACGTATCTTGTCTTTCATAGATTTATCTGTGTTTTATATTTGTAATTTTAATAATTATTATTCTATTTAAAATTAAGATTATCCAATCTTGTAATACCGGCCTCTTTACCAGTAATCCCCGTTCAGCAATACCATTTTTATTATCCTTTTATCACTGCCATTGGTGTTAACTCAACTATAATTTCCACCAGATCAGATTGGTTTTTCATAACTTCCTTTATATTCTTATAAGCTGAAGGGGCTTCATCAAGATCTTTTTTTGACTGTAATGAATGAAGAATTTTCTTTTTATCCAGGTCTTTGATCTCTTTTGAAAGATCCAGACTTCTTTGTGCCTGTTTACGTCCCATAACTCTTCCTGCGCCATGTGAACAACTTTCAAAACTATCCTTATTCCCTTTACCACGAACAATATAGCTGTTTGTGCCTTGCGAACCAGGGATAATGCCTGTTTGTCCTTTCTTAGCCCGGGTAGCCCCTTTACGATGAACGATAACCTGTTCGCCAAAATGTTTTTCACGTGAAGCATAATTATGGGCAATATTGATCAATGGAGCAAACTTAATTGTTTCACCATACTCATTTATGAATACCGATAAAATATTATCAATCATTAATTGTCTGTTTGCAAATGCAAAATCGATACAAAACTGCATCTCATTCCAATATATAATTCCCTCATCACTATTTTCAGGCAAGTATGCCAGTTGCCATTTCCTGTATTCATATTTACCCCATTTATCATTAAGTTTCATTGCCAGTTTATTATAATGGTCAGCCACCTGTTTGCCAATATTACGGCTGCCTGAATGTACCATTAACCAAATAAAACCGTCTGAACCTTTCTGAATTTCAATAAAATGGTTCCCGCCACCCAGTGTTCCCAATTGATAAAGAGCACTATTATATTCGCGTGAAACAACCGGTAAATCATCAATTTTCATGGATTCTCCTTCCGGCATACGTTCAGGATCCCGGGACTTTTTATGGTGCTTAAATCCGAGGGGTACAAGATCCCTGATGCCATACATTATTGTGCGTAGTCTGCTTATATTAATATCATTCAATGATGTTCTGACAGCAGACATTCCGCAACCTATATCAACACCAACTGCATTGGGAATAACAACTCCTTTCGTAGCCAGCACACCACCAATAGGCATGCCATAACCCTGGTGGCAATCGGGCATAATGACAATATGTTTGAAAGCAAAAGGGAGATTTGCCAGGTTTACCGCCTGTTTCATGGCTCCATCTTCTACCTCATTCAACCACAATTTAATAGGAAGCCTGCCAATATGCAATACCTTTTCCATTTATTGCAATTTTCAAATAATCTACAATATAAGAAATATGAAACAGTTAATAAAAGGCTAAGGCTAAGGCTAAGAAAAAAGGAGAAAGGAAAATAAATAAAGATAATTATTTAGCCTGATTAATTTATAAGTTTTCTCTATTATCTTATTATGAGCCACTAATGCACGAATAATATTAAAAAATAAATATAAATTCGTTTTAAACTAGTGAATTCGTGGCTGTTATGAATTATAGAAGTTAAATTCAATAAATAATAGCAAAGTTTAAGGAACAGGTTAAAAATGAAGATATATAAACCTTAGCCTTAGCCTGTTTTATATTTACCTTTTTAATTACTTTATAAAGTATGTTCTTATCTTGCATTCTGAAAAAAACCATTAATGTTTCGTCAATATTTAAATATACTTGAAGTTTCTCCGGATTCAGGAATTCTTGAAATTAAAAGAGCTTTCAGAAAAAAAGCGAAAAAGTTTCATCCTGATCTGAATAAGGATTCCGGAGCACAGGAAAAATTTATTCTGGTGAATGAAGCATATGAGTTTTTGATGAAACACTATAACCAACCAGGATTCAAATCGAAAAAAACCACAAAAGAAAGACATCGTGACTGGGTTGAAAATGAAAAAGCAAAAGCAAGGAAATATGCTGCACACCAGGCGCAGAAACAATTTGAAAAATACAAAAATTCAAAACTATACAAAACTGCAAATCTGTTATATTCAATTTATGATTATTTTGCGCTGGTTATTGGTTTATTCATAATTTTTGCTGCAATATTTGGATTGCATCTTCAGAAAGATTTCGAAGAAGGCTATACTCTTAATTCCGTGATTGCCGGTGTTTCCCTGATAATAATAGGAGGATTATTTGTATATTTTTCCATAATGAGCATACAAAGCAGAAAAGAAGAATTTAAGAAACGCCGGAAATTCTATTTCTAACAATCATAATGATTATTATGAATTTCAATATTATCACCTCAACTTCTTAATAAAAAATTGTAATTTTATTGTGGATTATTAAGAACATAGCATTGCAAATTAATATAAAAGCAATATTTGAAATGAAAGAAAAAGAAATTGGATTGATAAAAAGGCAAATAGAAAAACTTGATAATAAAGACTTTGATCTGGAAGCATGGAAAATATCCACTATCCTGATTCTTGAAAGAATTTTTGGGTACGATTCATCAAAAATCACTAAAATCAAGAATATCCATCAGGATCTAAGCAGCTGGTCATTACGCGATACCCTGGGAACTTCGAGCGGCTATGATGCATCAAAAAAATACGGAAAAGAGATTCTTGAAGCATGCATCATGGAACTTGAATCTTTAGGAACACCCGACAATATAAAGAAAAGTACAAAGCCGGAATCTCTCCCATTTGAAGTATTACTGGAAAGCCTTGAGAATGAACTGAAAGTATCTCAATTCAAAAATTTAATAAAGATCAGTAAAATAAAAGATAAACAGGAAAGGGAAAGTAAGCTAACAAATTTTTTATCAGATCTGGATAATGAAATTATCCTGCAAATATTGGCAAATATCCTGAGTCACAAAAAAGTTGTCGGGATAATGCATACACAATAACCGGATTTCGGGATTCGAATTATTCTCCACGATGTTTATGCAATCCACATTCAGGATTCAATAAAATTGAAAGTAGTTTTTATGATAGATGCATAATACTCACCACGTTCAAGAATATCATCATCACCTTCCTCATAATGCCAGTTAACAATAAGTTTTTTACCCTCGTCAACCAAACGTCCGAGACGTTTAAGAATCTTCAGAATATATCTGGCCGATCCACTATTAAAATATTCTAATTCAATATTAACATTTGTTGTTTCCGGAGGATTTTGGCAATAATTTTCAATCCAGTCATACAAAGGATCAAAAAATTTTGATGGATCCTCATGAATAGAACGTCCACTAATAGCAATTTTTCCTGCCGGATCAAATTTTATTTCCGGCATAATTTGCGATCCTTCTTGAATTAAAACATCCATTTTAAAAATATCTCTGAATGTAAATATAAATATTTGTATTGAGAAACTAAAATCTACTTCACCTAATTATTTTAACAGTTTAATTTTTTTTTTGAAACCCGGTATGATCCCCCTCCAATAATTAAATATCCATCCTTGCCAGAGGTGCAATATCCAGTGAGGAAAACAAGCCTTTCTTAAATTTGAAATACCCCGTAATAGCTATCATAGCAGCATTATCTGTGGCAAAATTATATTCCGGAAAATAAATATCCCAGTCTCTTTTCTGCGCTTCATTTGTTAGTGTATTTCGTAAAGCAGAATTTGCTGATACTCCACCTGCAACTCCTATTCTGCTAATTCCTGTTTTTTCCGAAGCTTTAATAAGCTTATTCAGTAAAATATCAATAATCGTTTTCTGCAAAGATGCACACAGATCCGATTTTCTTTTTTGCACAAAATATTTATCCTCTTTTACTTTATCCCTGACAAAATACAGAAAAGATGTTTTCAAACCACTAAAACTAAAATCCAGATCTTTAATCCTGGGTTTGTTAAACTGAAAAGATTCCCGATCACCCTGAACTGATAATTTATCGATCTCCGGACCTGCAGGATAAGGCAATCCAATAATTTTTCCACATTTGTCAAATGCTTCACCGGCAGCATCATCAATTGTTCGTCCAATGGTTTCCATATCCAAATAGTCTCTGATAACCATCAACTGTGTATGACCTCCTGAAACAAGTAAACTTAAAAATGGAAAGGATGGAATTCCGGAAGGTTTTTCCTTTTCCCTGATAAACTGAGCAAGTACATGGGCCTGAAGATGATTCACTTCAATAATAGGTATATTCAGTGATATTCCAAGTCCTTTCGCAAATGAGGTTCCAACCAACAGGGATCCTAACAAGCCAGGACCTCTGGTAAATGCTACAGCATCAATCTCATAACGACTAATTCCCGCTGACTTTATTGCCTGTTTCACAACCGGAATAATGTTTTGCTGATGAGCCCGTGAAGCAAGCTCCGGAACCACTCCCCCATAATTCCTGTGGACATCCTGATCAGCAATCAGATTTGATAACAAATAACCATCCTGAATTATAGCAGCAGATGTGTCATCACATGAAGATTCTATTCCAAGGATGGTAATACTCATTTCGTTAAAGATTTATTGAAGATTTATGAACTTTTTTCGTTTTTTTGCCTTAGAATATAAAATTCAAAATTATTAAAAAAATATATAAAATATTAATTATCCTCTTTCTAGTAATTATTACGTTACTTGTATCCGTTTCGGTATTAATTAAAAGTCAAGCAGGTCAAAACTATCTAACAAGAAGAATTACAGAAAAGGTTACAGAAAATATTGATGCTAAAATTACTTTTAACAGGGTCAATATAGGTTTTTTTAAGAATATCTCTTTTAAAGAACTATACATTGAAGACCGTCAAAAAGATACACTTTTATTTTCCGAATTATTAACAGTTAGTCTCAAGTCGTTTAACCGGCGTAATAGGGAAATTGACTTTAGAAAAATTGAGCTCCATGATGCCAGAATAAACTTTAAAACCGACTCTACAAATACAATAAACCTCAAATTCATTACCGACCGGCTTAAAAGAAAAGACACAACAAAGGTAAGATGGAAAATCAGGATGAACTCAATTGAATGCAGGAATCTTCTTTTCTCCTATAAGAAATATGATTTTCAATCAAGCCGCGAAGGATTTGATCCAGGAGACATAAAACTCTCAGATCTTAATTTTGATATCACAAACCTGCAAACACACAATGATAGTATTGACATTACAATAGAGAACTTAAAATGCAGAGAACAAAGTGGTTTAGTAATCAATAGCCTAGATTTCCTCATGTATATTTCGCCCCGCTATCTCCACTTCCATGAAATATCTTTTGCATCCCCTCAATCAAATTTAACAGCTGAAAAAATCGAACTCCTTTTCAATGGATATAAAAGCCTGAAAGATTTTACAAATAATGTTAAACTTAACATCAATATTAATAAATCCAGTCTCACTTCAAGGGATCTGTGTTTTTTCGCCCCTTCAATCAGCAAGATACCCGGCAAAATTAACTTAGCCGGTCATCTATTTGGTTACATTGCGAACTTAAAAGGAAAGCAAATAAAAGCAGGTTGGGGTGAAAACACACATGTTTATTGCGACTTCGCTTTAGACGGCCTGC
>JAUWPX010000222.1 GCA_030611395.1 Bacteroidota bacterium
TTCTATAGTACTGTCAGACAATGATCTTACTTGTTGTATATAGATCGTGTCTTTTTGGGGGGGAATATTATTGAGATTATTATAAGGATAGGATTCAAGATATTTCATGGTTGAATCAACAGGACTATTTATCACATACCAGGCAATCCGGTACAAAGCATGACGAAAAGGATCATCAGGATCTTTCCATATCTTTTCATTCAAATAAAACGACATAAGGTATTCTACCGCTGTCCTGATTGAATCATTTAACTCATCCATCGCTTCGTCCAATTGTAACGTATCAACAACAAAAAGTTTATCAACCCGGGGTATTGCATCCGGTCTGTTCACCTTAATCGAATCTGCCTGTCCATACAGCCCAATACAATAGGTGATAAATAATAAGATTAATAATATCTTTTTCATTTATTTAAAATTTTCCTAAATCAACCTGTTATGTTTCTTAACGTATTCAGGTCTTGTTAATTTTCTTAACTTTGTTTCATAACTACAAAAATAGGTAATAGTCATCAAAATATGTATTGTTGTTCAGGTTTTTAATAACACACTAATCAACAACTCATAAATAGCATACGCAAAATGATATTCTATAATATCAAAGTCCGCAGACAATATGTGAATATAAAAAACAGGGATGCTTTTTCCTCCTGTTAATTCCCTCCGGTAGAAATACCACTTCCGGTGTTATTTCAGTAACACCATCTCATGATTTTTACAGCAATTATTTTTTACATAAACAATTCAAAAAAAACAATATGGATTTGCCATTTGCCGAACCTTATAAAATAAAGATGGTTGAACCTCTTCGTAAAAGCACAAAAAATGAAAGGCTTAAGTGGATTAAAAATGCCAGGTACAACCTTTTTAACCTGAAAAGCGAACAGGTATTTATCGACCTGCTCACCGATTCAGGAACAGGAGCTATGAGCGATAAACAATGGTCGGCCATGATGCTGGGAGATGAAAGCTATGCAGGTGCTTCTTCATATGAAAAGCTAAAAAATACTGTGAAAGAAATAACCGGATTTGAATATTTTCTGCCTACCCACCAGGGACGTGCAGCCGAAAATGTACTATTCTCGACTCTTATTAAGGAAGGAGATATAATACCCGGAAATATGCACTTTGATACAACAAAAGGACATATTGAATTCAGAAAAGCGATTGCAGTGGATTGCATCATTGATGAGGCTTTTGACACAACAGTCTATCATCCTTTTAAAGGGAATATCGACCTTGATAAGCTTAAGAAAGTGCTGAAAGAAAATAAGAAAGGAAAAATCCCTTTTATTGTAGTTACAATCACCTGTAACAGCGCCGGCGGACAACCTGTAAGCCTTGATAATCTGAAAAATATTCATGACCTGGCAAAGAAATATGAAGTTCCGGTTATCTACGATTCGGCCCGTTTTGCTGAAAACGCTTTTT
The DNA here is from genome assembly GCA_030611395.1 of Bacteroidota bacterium. Lineage (GTDB taxonomy): Bacteria > Bacteroidota > Bacteroidia > Bacteroidales > VadinHA17 > JADFUQ01. The sequence continues at coordinate 1,432 of JAUWPX010000222.1, forward strand.
TCATTAAATCCAGGGAAGAAAAATATAAAGAAAAGAGTATCCGCGAAATTATCAGAGAAATGTTCTCATACGCTGATGGAATGACAATGAGCAGTAAAAAGGATGCGATTGTAAACATGGGGGGGTTTATCGGATTACGCGATAGGGAACTTTACAGGAAAGCAACAACCTACAATATATTGTTTGAAGGGTTTATTACTTATGGAGGCTTATCAGGAAGAGATATGGAAGCACTGGCTCAGGGATTATATGAAGGGACAGAATATGACTACCTTGAGTCACGGATCAACCAGGTGCATTACCTTGGAAAACTACTTAAAGATCAAGGCATTCCGGTACAGGAACCTTTCGGTGGTCATGCAATATTTGTCGATGCCAAACGGTTTCTGCCTCATATTCCCAAAGAAGAGTTTCCTGCACAGACGCTGGCTACAGAATTATATATTGATGGCGGTGTAAGGAGTACTGAGATTGGCACTTTGCTTGCAGACAGAGATCCTGTTACCAGGAAAAACAGGTATCCCTAACTAGATCTGGTTCGTCTTGCAATACCGCGAAGAGTATATACAAATAACCACATAGATTATATAGCAGCTTCATTAGCCAGGGTATATAGCCAAAGGAATGAATACATAAAAGGATTACGAATTGTGTGGGAAGCACCAATCATGAGACATTTTACCGTAGAGCTAGAGCCTGTTCAATAATTATTTCTACTTTCGCAGGCAATTTGAAACAATATGAGAGATCTCACAAACGGCAATGAACGAAAACTTATTTTTCAGTTTGCCCTGCCTATGTTGCTGGGAAATGTTTTTCAGCAACTATACAACATTGTTGACAGTATAATTGTCGGAAATTTTATCGGGAAGGAAGCTCTGGCAGCCGTGGGAGCTTCTTTCCCGATAATTTTTACCATGATTGCTCTGATAATTGGAATTGCTTCAGGTGCCACTATTGTAATTGCCCAGTTTTTTGGTGCCAGGGATTATCAAACAATACGAAAAATGATCGATACCTTGTTCATCTTTCTGTTTTTCGCATCTATTCTTGTTACATTTATAGGGATAACATTCACCGAGCAAATATTACGGATTATTCAACTACCCGAAGAAATTATACCGGGAGCAAAGGATTATCTGAGTATATATCTTGCCGGAATAATTGTTTTTTTTGGTTTCAATGGTACAAGCGCAATTTTACGCGGGTTGGGCGACTCAAAGACCCCTATGTATTTCCTGATAATTTCAACCATTATGAACATTGGTTTTGACCTGCTGTTCGTACTGGTTTTTAAATGGGGTATCAAAGGAGTAGCTATTGCTACTATCCTGTCGCAAGGAATAGCATTTATTTCTGCCATAGTTTATCTCAATTCCACACATAAAATTATAAGGTTTAGTCTGAAGAACCTGACTTTCGATATGGGTCTGTTCAAAAAAAGTTTCAGGATTGGACTGCCTACCGGAATACAACATACATTTGTCTCCCTGGGAATGATGGCTGTCTTTACAATTGTAAATCTTTTTGGCACCAATGTAATAGCCGCGTATTCTGTCGTACTAAGGATTAATTCTATCGCATCGTTACCTGCAATGAACTTTGCTGCCGCCCTGGCAACTTTTGTCGGTCAGAACCTGGGAGCAGGTAAAACCCACCGGGCAATAAAGGGGCTGAAAGAAACTATCTTTATGTCGTCACTGGTTTCAGTATCGGTAAGTATCCTGGTAATTGTATTTGGGAAGTTTCTAATGGCACTCTTTACGCCTGATACTGAGGTAATACGGATTGGGTATGAATATCTGAAAATCGTTAGTTCATTTTATATCGTTTTCTCCATTATGTTTTCTATAAATGGCGCCCTCCGGGGTGCAGGTGATACACTTATTCCTATGTTCATTACACTATTATCCCTCTGGTTTATTAGAGTTCCTGTTGCATACTTACTGTCAAAAAGTATTGATGAAACAGGTATATGGTGGGCATTCCCTATTGGCTGGCTGGCTGGTGCCGTCTTCTCTTACCTCTATTACCTTACCGGGAGATGGAAAACCAAAGTTGTGGTTGAGTGAAAAATTGAAAATTCTATCGATTATCGTAACTTTGTTAAAAAAACACATCTATGATACACTCAATGACCGGTTTTGGAAAAACCATTTGCGAACTTCAGGGAAAGAAACTAAACATCGAAGTTAAATCACTTAACAGCAAACA
>JAUWPX010000386.1 GCA_030611395.1 Bacteroidota bacterium
TAATCAAGCGAACCTATCATTTTCCTGGGATCTACCCACTCATCAAATTGTTCTTCAGTAAGCAACCCGGATTCAAGAGCAGCTTCTTTCAGCGTTTTTCCTTCGGCATGGGCTTTTTTAGCAATTTTTGCTGAATTTTCATAACCGATATGAGGATTAAGCGCAGTAACCAACATCAGTGAATTCTCAAGATGCTTTTTGATGTTTGCTAAATTGGGTGTAATCCCCACAACACAATTATCACAAAATGAAACACATGCATCCCCTAATAATGTTGCGGATTCGAGAAGGTTATGAATCATTACCGGTTTAAATACGTTAAGTTGAAAATGTCCCTGCATTCCGGCAATATTTACTGCTGTATCATTCCCAACTACCTGGCAGCAGACCATAGTAATGGCTTCATTTTGCGTGGGATTTACTTTACCAGGCATTATAGAAGAACCTGGTTCATTCGCCGGAAGATTGATTTCTCCAATTCCACATCGAGGTCCTGATCCCAAAAATCTTGTGTCGTTTGCAATTTTCATAATGCTAACAGATATGTTTTTCAATGCTCCGGATGTTTCAACAACAGGACAATGAGCAGCCAGGCATGCAAATTTATTTGGTGATGTTACGAATGGATAACCGGTAATTTCAGCAATTTTCTTAGCAGCTAACACATCAAATCCTTTAGGAGCATTAAGCCCTGTTCCAACAGCGGTTCCTCCCAGTGCCAGTTTTAAAACATTCTCAAGAATACAATTTATGGATTTAAGTCCAAGCTCCAATTGATACACATATGCAGAAAACTCCTGCCCCAAAGTTAATGGAGTAGCATCCATCAGGTGAGTTCTGCCTGTTTTAATAATATCTTTAAATTCTTCCGATTTCTTTTCCAGAGCATCCTTTAACTTTTTAATACCTGGTATAGTTACTTCAACAATCTTTTTATAAGCAGCAATATGCATTGCCGTAGGGAATGTGTCATTGGATGATTGAGATTTATTCACGTCATCATTAGGATGTATAAAACGGTCCCCTTTACCAGGTTCTCCACCAAGCAATACATGTGCACGATTAGCAATCACTTCGTTTGCATTCATGTTAGACTGGGTTCCTGATCCGGTTTGCCAGACCACAAGTGGAAAATGGTCATCTAATTTTCCTCCCATTATTTCATCACAAACCCTGGAAATTATTTCTGCTTTTTCTTCAGACAATTTACCAAGTTCCATATTGGTTTTTGCAGCAGCTTTTTTCAAAACACCAAATGCCCATATAATTTCTTCCGGCATAGTACCTTTGCCAATCTTAAAATTGTCTTTCGATCTTTGAGTTTGAGCTCCCCAGTACTTATCAGCAGGGACTTTAACTTCACCCATTGTGTCTTTTTCGATACGGTATTCCATAATTTTAATATTTTGTGAATTAATATATTGAATAATGGTTATATAATCAGATTACTTTAACCCGAATAATTCATGAATTTTGATGAATTATTCTGACGATTAAGTAAATGTAAGGGTTTCAGAAAACTGAAACACCAACATTTTCTAAATCGGGGTTAACCGATATTACCCATAAATATTGAAAAATTTAATATTTATGAATAATGCAAGTTAAATAATAAGATTACGAAAATAGGAAATAATCATTATTAATAATATGTTTTCTAACCTGAAATTGTTGATAAACGATTTACAGGATTAAATCTTACCTCCAAATTCCATCAGATAGGTTTTTATTAATTCATTCAGATCACCATCAAGAATCCCTTGTACATCAGATGTTTCGTGTGATGTCCTCAGGTCCTTAACCATTTTATAAGGATGCAAAACATAGCTTCTGATCTGTGAACCCCATTCAATTTTCTTCTTCGCACCTTCGATTTTTGCTTTTTCTTCCTGTCTTTTTCTCAGCTCCAGTTCATATAAATGTGATTTCAGAA
>JAUWPX010000165.1 GCA_030611395.1 Bacteroidota bacterium
CTTTCGAGTCTTTTTTGTACCAATACAAGATTTGATTCCATCCTGTCAAGTGACGATCTAAGTGCTCCTACCTGGACACCTCTGAAAACTGAATCTTTTTGCAGATTTTCGTGTAACAACGCAAGTCGCTTTTTTGAAAGATCATACTGCTCCTCCGAGATTTTAAATTCCTCTTCAGAAATATGTTTGTCTTTAAATAGTATCTTATTTCTTTCAAAGGCCCGTTTTTGTTGAAGTATATTAGTTTGCAGTTCAAGTAACTGGCTTTTTGAATTCAGGGTCTGCTGTTCCATCAACAACCTGGCTTGCCTTAACTCATTAGAGGTCCTTGAAACCAATGCCTCATAATTAGAAATTTCGAGTATAAGACTTGTATTACTAAGCATCACAATAACTTCACCTTCTTCAACCATATTTCCCTCATCAATAATTATTTTTTCCACTCTGCTTCCACCCTCTGTCGCATCCAGATAAACTGTTTTAATTGGCTCCACAACACCAGAAACAGCAATATAGTTTTTAAACAAACCTTCTTTTACCTCTTCAATACTCACTTTATCTAAATCAACATTGAGTTTACTGCTTTTATCACCAAAAAATATGTTATACAGAACCAGAATTCCAATAATAGCGAATACCGATATCCAAATTGCTTTTTTTCTAATTTTGTTCTTATTTTCAATTTGTCTGTCCATTTCGCTAAATATTTTTGTTATTTATCTTCATAATATGCATTTTTCATGCCAAATCACCTATATTACTGCCAGCTAATCTGTTACGTGATTTCACTATTTACTATACATACAAAAAGTGTTCGATTTTGGAACATGTATAGTACGATATCGGACAATTTTAAAAAAAACATTTACATTCTAACTCAAACATTTTAAAAAAATTTATCTTTATCATGCAAAATATTTATAACGATTGTACATCTAAAAAAAACTATATGAGTAACAAAAAGGGAAGAGTATTGGCTATTGACGATAACGAAGATATCCTTTTCGCGTTAAAACTTCTATTAAAATCTCATGTTGATGTTATTGATACATTAAATGATCCTTCAAGGATTCCTGACTACGTTACAAAAGGAAATTATAATGTTATTTTACTTGACATGAACTTCACAAAAGATGCAATAAGTGGTCAGGAAGGATTTTGCTGGCTTGCTGAGATCCTTAAAATTGATCCTTCAGCTATTGTTGTTTTCATTACTGCTTATGGAGATGCTGAAAAAGCAGTTAAGGCAATAAAAGCAGGTGCTACAGATTTTGTCTTAAAACCCTGGCAAAATGAAAAGCTACTTGCAACAGTTTCATCTGCAATAAGATTAAGTAAGTCGCAACGTGAAAACATTGACCTGAAAACAAAACAGAAAGAATTCAGTGCCACACTCGATCAGCCATTTCATGAGTTTATCGGAAAATCAACTGAGATGCAGGAAGTTTTTACTACAATTTCCAAAGTTGCTAAAACTGATGCTAACATACTTATCCTTGGCGAAAACGGAACTGGAAAAGAACTTGTAGCAAGGGCTTTACACCGGAATTCTGCAAGGAAAGATGAAATATTTGTTAGTGTTGATCTTGGTTCAATAAGTGAAACTTTATTTGAAAGTGAGCTGTTCGGCCATGTAAAAGGGGCATTCACAGATGCTATTAAAGAAAAAACAGGGAGATTTGAAATTGCAAGTGGCGGAACATTATTTCTTGATGAAATTGGAAATCTTTCCTTACCTCTTCAAACAAAACTTCTAACAATAATTGAACGTAAAGAAGTTACCCGTGTTGGCTCAAATATTCCCACACAGATTGATGTTAGATTGATATGTGCAACCAATACTGATATTCACCAGATGCTGGACGATAATTCATTCCGGCAGGATCTTTTATACAGAATTAATACCGTTGAAATTCATCTTCCACCTTTAAGAGAAAGGACTGCAGATATTCCATTACTAACCAATCATTTTGTTAAGCTTAATGCAAAAAAATACAAGAAGTCAGTCAAAGGACTCAGTTCTGCAGCAATGAAAACATTAAATCAGTATTCCTGGCCCGGAAATGTCAGGGAACTACAACATGCAATAGAAAGAGCAATTATTTTAAGTGATTCGGAGATATTACAACCAGAAAATTTCATTCTTTCTTCACCCAAAAAAATGAGATCAGAAATTGAGATTGACACATTGAACCTGGAAGATGTTGAAAAAGCAATTATTACTAAAGCAATGAAAAAACATGTGGGAAATGTTACTCAAGCTGCTGAAGAACTCGGATTAACCCGCACTTCCCTTTATAGAAGAATGGAAAAACATGGTATTTAAGAATTTCAGAGTCAATGCCGGATTAAGAATATTGTTGCTTATTGTAACAATCTTTTTGTTATTATTCACATTGATGAACAAACATATACTTACCACTGTTCTATTGGGGGTATTTACTGTATACCAGATTTTTTCACTTTATCAATTTGTTGACAAAACAAACCGGCATCTTGCCAGTTTTCTTGAGTCTATTCGTTTTTCAGAATTTACAAGATCATTCAATGTTGAAGGAATGGGTTCTTCTTTTGACCAGCTCAACAAAGCCTTTAATGATGTCATTCAAGATTTTCAGGCAATAAGGTCAGAGAAAGAAGAACACTTCCATTATCTTCAAAACGTAGTGCAAAATACTGATGTGAGTATTATTGCATATTTAAAAGATGGAACTGTTGATATGATCAATAAAGCTGCTAAAAAGCTTTTCCAAATAAGTGATCTGAAGAATATAAAAGGTCTTGAACATCTTAGTCCGGAACTTGTTCAGACTTTATTAGATCTTAAACCGGGTCATCATTACCTTATTAAAGTCCAGGATGAAGATGATCTGCTGCAACTGGCAATTTTTGGAACTGAAATTAAATTAAAAAACAAATTCATCACTCTGGTTACACTTAAAAACATACAGAATGTTCTTGAAGACCAGGAAACTGAAGCATGGCAGAAATTAATTCGGGTTCTCACTCATGAAATAATGAATTCTATTACACCAATTGCTTCTATCTCTTCAACTCTTGATATTATGATTAAAGATATCATGGCGATGGAGGAAGAGGGTAAAGAATTTGAAATGGACAAAAATACTGTTATAGAGTTACATAAAGCTTTACAAACAATAAACAAAAGAAGTATAGGACTACTGCATTTTGTTAATACATACAGGAACTTAACAAGAATTCCAAAGCCGAATTTTAATATAACAAATGCCAGGAATATATTCGAAAACATTATTCATCTAATGGAAGATGAAATCAAAAAATCCGGCATAAATATTGAAATCCGGATTGAGCCCGAGGATCTACAGGTTTCAGCTGATGAAGAATTAATTGTGCAGGTTCTTATAAACCTGGTGAAGAATTCTATTCATGCACTTGAAAAAACCTCTGATGGTAAAATTATTTTAAAATCTTTCTTCAATAAAAGAGGTCGGCCAACCATGCAGGTTATTGATAGCGGGCCTGGGATTTTACCGGATGTACTTGATAAAGTATTCATCCCGTTTTTTACAACAAACCCAAAAGGATCCGGTATTGGTTTAAGTTTATCGAGACAGATTCTCAGATTACACGGCGGGACAATTACTGCTTACTCCAGACCTGATATTGAAACTGTTTTTTCCCTGACTTTTTAGTATCTTCTTAAAACTTTAATATCTGTTTAACCAGCGATATCTCCTTGCATTATCTCCAAGTTTAACAGCTATCACAAACTCATGAGAACCAAAACTGTACTTTCTTATGTTAGAAAGAGAATAATCGAAGGCATACCCAAAATAATACTGACTAACTTTAACACCGGCCATAATAACCATAGCATCACTTGTACGATAAGATAATCCTGCCCAATAATCACTTTTATAAAAAACTCTGGCATTAAAATCAATCTGAAAACTACGAAAACTATCGGATGATTTCATGAGAATTGAAGGTTGAATAATAATATCCGGTGTAACATCAAATTTGTATCCCCCCATGATATAATAGTGCCTGAGTAATCGATAGTTTGTATAAGACTGATTACCAAGCTTTAATGCAGATCTTAATAATTGTGTAGCGGATATACCAACAAATAGTTCGCGTGTATGAAAACACACTCCAAAATTTGCATCAGGAATAAATATTACCTTATCATATTCCATTAAGTATGGATCGTCCTGGTCAAACAAAACAATTTGGTCTTCATCAATCGAAAATTGAAAAGCATTAACTGATATTCCAAATGAAAGTTGTGATTCATTCATTGGAATATGATACGCGTATGTCATTTGAAAACCGGTTCTGTCAATTATGCCATTCTTATCGTTAAAAACATAACCACCTAATCCAACACGACCTTCACGTGAAGGACGGGTAATTTTCCTGCGCACCGAGGTTGATTT
>JAUWPX010000291.1 GCA_030611395.1 Bacteroidota bacterium
TGAGCAGCTGCGGCAGTGATCAGTATTTTATCAAACGGGGCAAAGGATGGAATACCTTTAAAGCCATCTCCATAATAAAATTTGGGTTTATATCCAAGGTTGGGCAATAAAGTCTGAACTTTTAAAAACAGCTTACGGTGTCTTTCAATAGTATACACTCTGGCTCCCAACTCCAGTAAAACAGCTGCCTGATATCCTGAACCTGTACCAATCTCAAGCACCTTTTCATGTCTTTCTATTTCAAGAAGCTGGGTCTGAAAAGCAACTGTATAAGGTTGTGAAATAGTCTGTCCTTCACCTATTGGAAAAGCCTGATCCTTATATGCAAAATTTATGAAGCCGGTATCCATAAAAAGATGACGGGGCACTTTATTGATTGCTTCCAGGATTTTCTTATTTGTAATCCCTTTTTTTCTTACAGTTTCAACCAGTTTTTTTCGTAGCCCCTTATGCCTGAAAGTGTCTTCCATGAAAAAAGATAAATATAACCCCAAGGTTATCAACAACAAATGGTTGATAAAATCAGGCAGAATTAGAAATTCATTCCTGCAAAAACACTTATGTTTGCAAAAACACAACAAATGTAATGATAAAAATCGGTGTTACAGGTGATTTTTTTGAAATGGAGAAAGAGATCCAATTGCTGAAAGAAATGCCTGAATTCAGCCTGACAGGAATTTATCATTACAATACAAAACTCCTGAAAGAATTTACAGATAAGCATGACCTGCCTGTTTTTTCCTCATCATCTTCTCTTATTAGATCATGCGATGCTATTGATATAGTAGGCAATAATGGTGATGAAACCCATTTTTTTACCGAGATACTTAAAAATTCCAAACACCTGATTGTTGATTTCCCTGATCCTTCTTCAATAGATCGCTTAAAACACCTGACCAAACTGGCGTCTGAAGCAAAGGTAATAATGCAGGTTCGCAATCCCTACAGGTATAACCCTGCATACATAGCTTGCCTGTCCAAAATAAATAAACCGGCCGTAATAGAAATCCATATGGAAATAAAGCAGGGAAGCAAATTGGATAATCAGGCTGTTTTATGTATCGATCTTATAAGGGATATGGTCAGATCAAATACTCATAGAGTAAACGCATCAGGGATATCTGTTGCCGGCAGAAAAGTTGATTACCTGACTGCCAGAATTGAATTTGATAATGGCAGTATTGTAAATATGACGATCAATCAATTATCAGGCAGGGATTCGTTAATTGCAAAGATATACCAGCAAGGAAACCGGATTCATATAAACTTCTCTGAAAAGGAGTGTTACATAGAAAAGATCCCATTCTCCTTATTTCCGGGCAACAATGAAGAAAACAATGAACAAATCATTCCGGAAATTAATAAAATTAATCCTGCCTGGGAGGAACTAAAACAATTCGGGAATGCCATTGAACAAAATTTTTCAACAGGGATTGATATTGAGCGAGCCCTGCAATCAATTGATATCTACCGGGAAATAGTTGAAAAAATTAATAAAACAACTTTTCATCCATTACAGAATTAACACTTTTCACCTCCCTAAAGAAATAAAATCATCCTTATTAAGTTATTAAAGAAGCTGCATTAATTCATTGCACATACCCGTGTACATTGATGCGTGCTTTTGATATTTTATCAACTGATGAGTTCAAGAAAACTAAAAATTAAATATGTCCTTTTTGACTTAATTGCCTCAGCCATGGCATGGACATTATTTAATCAATTCAGGAAAATTTTTATTGAATCAAATATTTTTGGCACAAGGGTTCCAATGAAATTTGACCTGAAATTTATGATTTCTTTAATTATTATTCCTGTTTTCTGGGTTCTCCTGCATTATATCAGTGGTTATTATAAAAATCCTTATCATAAATCAAGGCTTACCGAGTTGGGTAAAACAATTGGTATAACGCTTCTTGGTGTTGCAATAATGTTCTTCGCACTTATTCTGAATGACATTGTAGCATCTCACAGGAATTACTATGAATCAGTTAGCGTCCTGTTTTTTCTGCAATTAATCCTTACATATATACCACGTGTAACACTAACAAGCATTACAATATCCAGAATCCAGAAAGGGATCATTGGTTTCAATACACTTATAATTGGAGGAAACGGAAGAGCAATACAGGTAACCCGGGACCTGCAATCTCAGAAACGATTATCCGGAAATAGAATTATCGGATTCATTAGCACAAATAATAACTCAAGAAATCTAGCAGGTAAATATCTCAAAAAACTTGGTACTGTAAATAACCTAAAAGAGGTTATTATTAAATATAATATAGAAGAAGTAATTATTGCCATCGAATCCACTGAACAGGAAGCCATTAGTGATATTATTAATAAACTGAATGAAACACACGTTACAATAAAAACAATCCCGAGTTTATATGATATTCTTACCGGAAGAGTCAAAATGAATACTATTTACGGAACACCCCTCATCCAGATAACTCATGAATTAATCCCACCATGGCAAGCTTCAATTAAACAAATTATTGATTCAATAATATCTCTTTTTGCATTGATACTTTTATAACCTTTAACAATTTTCCTTATTATTGGCATTAAACTCACTTCAAAAGGACCGATAATATACAGTCACGAGAGGATTGGACAATATGGTGAACCATTCAGGATATACAAATTCAGGTCTATGATTAAACATGCGGAAAAAGACGGTCCTGAATTATCAAGCAGAGAAGATCCACGAATCACTTCTTTTGGCCGGTTCATGCGCAAGCATCGTTTTGATGAGATACCTAATTTTATAAACGTACTTAAAGGAGAAATGTCACTGGTTGGTCCCAGACCGGAAAGACAGTATTATATCGCCCAGATACTACCAAGAGAACCCCATTATGTCCATCTACAGAAAGTAAAACCCGGAATTACATCGGGGGGACAAATAAAATTTGGATATGCTGCAAATATTGATGAAATGATAGAACGTCTTAAATATGATCTTATCTACATTGAGAATATGTCACTTTATGTGGACTTTAAAATTCTCATTTATACTTTAATAATTATAATAAAAGGCAGAGGGATAT
>JAUWPX010000249.1 GCA_030611395.1 Bacteroidota bacterium
TTGTATATCCCCGTATTTTTCAGGATCATTATAAGTCAGATCAGGGCTGATCCGTTCCCAGGTGCTTCCCATATCGGGAGAGCGGAAAAGATATTGCATTCCATGATAAACAATATCAGGGTTATGAGGGGAAAGAATAAAAGGAGCAAGCCATTGTCCACGTAGTTTAGGTTCGTTTTCGTACATTTTTGGCATGATTATCTTAGATCGTTCCCGTCTTTCTTTGGTAAGGTCTGACCGGGAAAGAGTACCATAAAATCCGGCTGAGTAAACAATGTCAGGTTGCCTGGGGTCAATAACATGATTACTGCCCTCGCCACCGGGGGCATATTCAAAATCTATTGCAGGGATATTATCCCGTCCACGGCTAAGATCAACCACTCCTCTGCGACTGCCATGATCCTGGATTGATCCGTAAACATGGAACGGTTCTTCAGTGTCCACTGCGATATTGAAAAATTGTGCCAGAGGAAGTTCGCTGATAAAACAACGCCAGTTAGCTCCTTTGTCATACGAAACACAAATACCTCCGTCGTTTGCATTTACAAGATAATCTGAATTATCCGGATCTATCCAAAGACCGTGATGATCAACGTGCATACCACGCAATTGTTTAAAGGTCTTGCCTCCGTCATTGGAAACATTCAAAAACAGTCCCATGGTGTAAATAGTATTTTCATCATTCGGATCAACACGCATTTGACCGAATACCCAACCATATGTTGCAGAATGCCATTCCATATATTTTTCCATCTTCTCTGTCTGTCCACTTACCTGAGTCCATTTTTCACCACTATTATTTGTCCGGAAAATTGCAGCACCTTTTATCACGCCTCCTTTTGGTCTTCCGTATGAGTCTGATTCGTTTTCTTCACCTTTCCTTATAATTTCATAATTATCTACAAAAGCATATAAAACATCAGGGTTTGACCTGGCAATATCTATCCCTATCCTGCCCCTGTAAAGGGCTTCAGGTAAGCCGTTATTAACAGGACTCCAATCTTCCCCGCCATTTGTAGTTTTCCAAATACCACTACCGTTATAACCAGGCTCATTACGCGGATCATTCCATTTTTTCCGGATGCGTTGCCAGGTAGTAGCATAGAGGATATCAGGGTTTACGGGATGTATAACAAGATCATTGGCTCCTGTTAATTCATTGACATACAGTATCTTTTTCCAGGTCTTGCCTCCGTCAGTGGTTTTATATACACCTCTTTCTTTATTGGGTGTCCATTCATTACCGGAAGCTGCAACCCAAACCACATTGCTGTTTTGCGGATGTACAATAATACGGGAAATAGTCAGAGAATTTTCCAGACCCAGGTGATTCCAGGTTTTTCCTTTGTCGGTGGTTTTATAAATGCCTGAACCTGATTGTGAACTCCGGAAAATATTTGCCTCGCCGGTTCCTACCCATAAAATATCAGGATTTGAAGGGTCAAGGGCAATATCACCTATTGATGCAGAAGCTTCCCTGTCAAAAACCGGCTCCCAGGAAGTGCCCTCATTTTCTGTTATCCATACGCCCCCTGATGCAGAAGCAACATAAACAGTATAGTTTTTTCCTTTTGGTGCAACAACCTCCAAATCGGTACAGCGGCCACTTACATTTAATGGTCCGACAAATTGCCATTCAAGATCTTTGTACGGGGAAGATTCAGCCATTTGTTTAAACAATTCAAATTGAGCCAGTCTTTCATTCCCATTGGTAAGGGGTTTTGGTTTTTGCGAATAAACTTGTGATGAGAATAATAAATAACTAAAAATTAGCAGGATAAAAAAGAATATCCTGTTATCAGGATTTATTAACTTTTTCATTATTAATAAGTCTTTGTTAGAATAATTAATGAGTCTGATTTTTATTTGATGTGAATGATAAAACTACAAATAATAAGTCAGAAATAACAAAGGTCATAAAAAAAGCCGGTATTACCGGCTTATAATGATCAGTTAATATATGAGTTTGTGAGATTTTTTTATTTTTTATGAATACCACCGGCGCTTGAAGAATGTGCATCAACCTGTTTTGGATTACCCTGATAATAAATATCACCGGCGCTACTGGCGCGGGCACGAAGTTTTTCTGTTACAGTGATCATTGCATCACCTGCACTTGAAACGGAAACATCAGCTATGCGGGTTTTAAGGTCATAAGCCTTAAGGTCGCCTGCACTGCTAAGGTCAGCTTCCAGTTCATCTGCAACGCCTTCAATTTTAATATCTCCTGAACTGCTGATTCTGCATTTCAGCTTGTTAACTTCAACTTTTATTTTAATATCACCGGCGCTACTTGCTGAAAGATACAATTCATCAGTCTTTATCAAAGTCTCTCCAAACAGATCACCTGCACTTGAAGCAGATAATTTTTCCACATCTTTTATGGTAACGTACACTTTTTTTGCTTTTGCTTTCCGGATATTTGCTTCGCTATAAACTTTAAGTGTATTGTCCTTAATTTCTGTTACAATATACTCGTGAAGGTTATCATCAGCTTCCACTTTAATGCTTTCCTTTTGTCCCTGGGTCAGGTAAACATCTATCCCTGAACTTACCATAACGGCATTAAAGTACCCGGCTTTTCGATCTTCGGATACAACTTTTCCCGAACCGGTAACCCTGGGTCTGATTTGGCCATATGCACTTGTTGTAAAAACAATTACGAGAATTAATGAGATGAACTTTGACGTTTTCATAGTTTGTTAAATTTGGTTTTTATTAAAAGACGTTTAAAATTATGTTTTGTTGCATTTATTTTCAGGTTAATTATTATTCTTTTTTGTACAACTACTAGTATAGCCTTAATCCCGTTGAATTTTGATTTTGCAGAGAATGTCTCTTAGAGTTTGAAAAAAAATGTAGTATGATGGAATAAATCACCTGTCAATTTTGTCTAATACATTACTAACCTCATTAAATATTAATATCATGAAACTTCCATGTATCATTAATGCACAAATAAAAATGATTAAATAATGATTGCGCAACAGTATCCGGATTTTTCCACATGGAAGTTCACGAGCAGGTTTGCGCCATGGGTTTTTGTGGGAGCGAGTAACAAATACCACAGAACTTGTAAAAAGGTAGAAAAGATTAAGTAACCTTGTAACTAACATAAAAAATTTAAACGTATGAAACAAAAACAAGGTGCTTATCCAAATTTCTTGAGAAATCCTGTGCAATTATTGACAATTGTCTTTTTAGTTTCTTTCTTTTTAATCCCAATGAGTTCATATGCTCAAGGAGGAAAAGTTGATTTTTCAGGTGAGTGGTTTTTTAATGAATCAAAGAGCAATATGGGTGAAGGAAGATTTCAAACTTCTTTGAAGTTAACCATAAAGCAGGAAG
>JAUWPX010000229.1 GCA_030611395.1 Bacteroidota bacterium
TAGTGATGGGAACACATGGGGTTTCAGGATTTGAAGAATTGTGGTTAGGAAGTAACTCATACCGCGTTGTGTCAAAAGCTTCATGCCCTGTTTTAACTATACGTCATGGCTTTAAGAGAAAGGATATCAAAAAGATCATTTTGCCTATCGATATATACAAGAATACCAGACAAAAAGTACCCGTTGTTGCTGAATTAGCTGAAAAGTTTAAAGCAGAAGTTCACGTGGTTGATGTTAGAACTTCTGACAGGAAGGACATAATCAACAGACTAAAGAAATATGGTGATCAGGCATTTGAATACATTGATAAACAGGGTATTAAAGCAATAAGAAAATCTATTAAAGGTAGTGAAATTGCAGATGCAATAATTGCTTATGGATGTCATAATAATGCAGATCTGATTGCAATCAGTAAGCTTGACAGGGGAACTCCCGGGAACCAGAGTATTAGTTCATCTGCTCAGCAGTTGGTTAATCATTCACCTATTCCGGTTTTGAGTATTACCCCATCTTGATTATTTTTGTGGCATGAAAAAAATCGTGCTTCTTACATTTTTCTTTGCCTTTTTGGGAGTTGTGACAGATGCCCAGGGTTTGAAAGGAAATAGAAACAACCGCAATGTCGTAAAAGACTATTTTTCCGGTCGGGATACGGCAGTTGCTACAATAATAAATGCCCCACGACTGGATACCTTGATTTACAGGCATATACAGTCAAAGGTAGAAGTGGGTGGCTTAAGAGGGTACAGGATACAGGTATATTTTGGATCGGGACAACAGGCAAGGAAAGAGGCAAATGAAGCAAAAGCAAGTTGTATTTCATTATTCCCAACACAAAAAGCACATATTTTATTCCAAACACCATTCTACAAAGTTAGGGTAGGAGATTTCAGAACACGAAATGAAGCCTTTATCTGGCATAAGAAAATTGTAAGGAAATTTCCCAAAGCCTATATTGTGAATGACATTATTAACTTTCCGGAACTTTAACAATAACTTGACAGGGACCTTCACCAGTAATATAAGCTATTTATAATCATTGGTAGTCTTTGGTTGGTAATAGTTGGCAAAAGGCAAAAAAGCAGTTGGCAAACAATTGGCAAAAGGCAAAAAGTAGTAAATAGGTAAGGTATATTTCAACGGAAGATATTCGTTACCGGCAGGGTTTGACTTGTTTCAAAATCAATCATTGCATTTATTAGCTTGAAGGAATTAAAGTTGTATATATCACCGGCCTTTATACTAGCTTCAGAGATCATGCCTTTTTCGAGCAGATATTCTCTTTGAGTCCCTTTAAGTAAAGGTTTTGAGGGTGTAATCCAATTGTTTCCGTCGCAAAAAATAATGTTACAGAATGAAGTGTCGGTTATCAGATCATTTTTTAGAATAAGTATATCATCACACCGGCCTTTTAATTCAAGCAGTTTTGTAATTGCCTGACGGTTTTCAAATTTATATGAATAGTCAAGATTATTACAAGGTACAAGTTTTAGTGTTGTTATTATCGGTTGTTTGTAAGGGAAGAATTCCACTTTTTTAATTTCAAGGTTGTAGATCAATCTGCATTTATACAACCCTTTCCCCAAATGACCAGGTACTTTAATCTTTTCATTGAGGTTTATTCCGGCATTCTTGTTGAAAAGATCCCGTATTGATCTGTTTACCCTTTGTTGATGATACTCCAGGTTTATCAGGTTGTGTTCAACGGTTTTTATTGTTTCAAGTAACAGGGACATAAATTTTCTTTATCAATTCCCGGTATTCAGAGTCAGGGTCACTTTTCATGGTAATTCCTCCACCGCTCTTAAATAATAGTTTTTCATTCTGGTTTTCAATAAACCGTATCATCACACAACTGTCTAAGTTTATGCCATCAAAGTAACCAAAAACTCCGGAATAATAACCTCTGTTATATGTTTCTGTTTCAAGGATTATTTCAAGGGTTTTCTTCTTGGGAGCACCACTTATGGAACCGGCCGGCAATAAGCTAAAAATAATATCTCCTAATTTTTCTTTATAGTTCGAAGGAAGATCTCCGCAAATTTTGGAACTTGATTGCAGAATGTTTCCATGGTTGGTTTTAATCTTTTCAATATATCTGAATTTTTCAACTCTGACATTTTCTGATACAATACTCAGATCGTTTCTTAACAGGTCGACAACAGTGTTGTGTTCGGCTAATTCTTTTACATTGGCAAGGAGTTTTTCTTCCGCTCCGGGAAGATCAGCATCGATGGTCCCTTTCATCGGATAGGTTAATATTTTATTTTCCTTTATTTCAATAAATATTTCAGGTGAGAAGACAACAAAATCATTCCGGTATAATAATTTAAACCGTGCTTTACTTAGATAAAATATTTCAGCAAGATTAAGATTAGTTACAATCTCTGATGGAAATGTCAGGTTTAACAGATAAGTGTTGCCATGTTTTATGTTATCCATTACCTTCCCGAAGGCTTCGCGGTATTCTGATAGTTTTGGAGGCAAACTCGTAAAATGAAACTTGCTTTTTGTCTGTTGCAATTCACTATAATTTTTAAAAAGGCCGGTTCTGAATAATACGTTTTGTGGAATCTTATTTGCTGCATAAACTATTGGTGATTCCATGGTAAAATCAATAATAAACAAAAAAGGGACAGATTGTGCTCCCATTTTGTTTATTTTGTTAATGGTCTGTCTTATTTTGGGAGATGTGATGAACATATTGTTATTAGATAACCGGGATTCTTTTACTTATAATATTGTGAATCTGATTCGCAAAGTTAATAATCATAGTTTTGAAGTTATTAGTGTTGATGATATTAATTTACAGAAGGTTGCATTTTTTGATAAAATTATTTTTTCTCCCGGGCCTGAAATACCGGAACCAGAGGGTATTATGAAAAAAATTCTGGATAAATATGCCAAAAGTAAAAGCATTTTTGGAATTTGTCTCGGCTTTCAGGCTATCGCGCAGTATTATGGTGCAGGGTTATATAACATGGAAACTGTGTGCCACGGAACTCAAAAAGATGTATATGTTAAGGACCCTGCTGATCGAATATTTTCAGGAATTCCTCCTGTTTTTAAGGCAGGACTTTATCATTCATGGGCAGTTATCTCACAATCATTTCCATCGGAATTAAGAATAACAGCCCGCTTATCTGATAACATCATTATGGCATACTCACATATAAGTCTCGATATTTGTGGTGTTCAATTTCATCCCGAATCATACATGACGCCTTTTGGAGAAAAAATTCTGCGTAACTGGCTAAAAGAATAATGCTTAAATGACAGAATGCATAAATGCGTAAATGATAAAATGTTTGCCCTATTGCTTTCTTGCTAACTGCTTTTTGCCTTTGCCAACATATATTAGAAACTTGTTAATAAATATCATTTTGCAAATCTTAAAAATGCCATATAAATAGTCTAACTTGGCGAAATCATTTTTATCATATTAAGGGATTAAATTTGATCATATGGGGGGTTTTTTTGGAACAATATCGAAGTCCGATTTTATAAAAGATCTTTTTTACGGAACCGATTATCAT
>JAUWPX010000209.1 GCA_030611395.1 Bacteroidota bacterium
CGACACTTTGTGTTCGGGGCAGGCTTTGTTTTTAAATCATTTTTTTAAGTTTATAGACAGACTCTATTTAGGGGCATAATAATAAAGCCCCATCCCTATCACCGAATATAGTATATTAGGTATCCATACAGCGATAGCAGGATCCAGAGAACCACCAATAGCAAACTGTTGGGAAAACTGCATAAATAATATGTAAGAGAAACTAAGAAACAAACCAAGCCCTATCTGCATCCCTATTCCTCCTTTAACTTTCCTTGCAGACAAAGTTAACCCGATAAGGGTTAAGATAAATGTAGAAAACGGGTTGGCAAACCGTCCATACCATTCCACCAGGAAAAAATCAAGATTATCTGCCCCCTGTAATTCCTGAAGTTCAATAAATTCATCAAGCTCTTTCAGATTAAGGGAAGATACTGCAATATCTCTTCTCGAAAAATCATCAGGGTGAATTGTAAGGGTTGTATCCAGAAACTTTCCCGTTGATATTGTTTCTTCAGTTCCATTTATGTCCCTTATATAATAATTTCTAATAACCCATTTCTTTTTTGCTGTATCCCATTTAACAAAATCGGCCATTAATTTCGACTTTAGATTCCCATCCTCATCAAATTCCTCAATAGAAAACTTATCGCCTGTTTTTGTGAAATTCCTGTAATCTTCCATGTAAATGTAAATATTCGGAAATACCTGTTTATGAATATTTATTTCATTACTCCGTACCGGATTATCACGGTAATACATTTCCTCAAACACCAGTCTTTCACGATTGGCATGAGGAATAACAAAATTATTTAAGACAAATGAAAAAGAGGCGATAATAAAAGCTGCAATAAAATAAGGAACTAAAAGACGCTTAAGACTCATCCCATTGCTAAGCAAAGCAATGATCTCAGAATTATAGGCCATCTTTGATGTAAAAAGAATTACCGATATAAAAGTAAAAAGCGGACTGAACAGAACAGCAAAATATGGAATAAAATTCAGGTAATAGTCAAAAATAATTGCTCTTACAGGTGCATTATGTTCAATAAAATCATCCAGTTTCTCGGCAAAATCAAAAACTACTGCAATAGTAAGTATCAGTACCAGGGAGAAAAAGAAAGTTCCCAGGAATTTCTTTATAATATAATAATCAATAATTAATAAACCCGGTCGTTTCATAATCTCTGTGATATCTTCTTTACCATGTTTCTCTTCCATTCAGAAAATTCGCCCTTGATAATCCGGTTACGGGATTCTTTCACAAGCCAAAGATAAAAACTCAGATTATGAATACTAGCAATTTCCGCACCAGTTATCTCTTTGGCAATTATTAAATGTCGCAAATATGCTTTTGAATATTGTCTGCTAACCTCACAAGACCCGTCAGGATCGATTGGAGAAAAATCATTTTTCCATTTATTATTCTTAATATTGATAATACCATTACTTGTGAACAACATACCGTTCCTGCCATTACGGGTTGGCATTACACAGTCGAACATATCCACACCCAGGGCTATTGACTCAAGAATATTGGCAGGAGTTCCAACTCCCATTAAATAACGTGGTTTGCTTTCCGGAAGTATATCATTAACCACCTCTATCATAGCATACATTTCCTCCGCGGGCTCCCCCACAGACAATCCCCCGATAGCATTCCCAGGTAAGTTGGCATGTGCAATTTTTTCAGCCGATTTTTTTCTCAGATCTTTGTAGATGCTTCCCTGAACAATTGGGAACAACATTTGTTCCGATCCATACCGTGATGTTGTTTCATTGTATTTTTTTACACTTCTGTCAAGCCAGTTGTGAGTCAATTCCATTGATTCCTTTGCATATTTATATACACATGGGTAGGGAGTACATTCGTCCAGCGTCATCATAATATCCGAGCCCATGATCCTCTGAATATCAATCACATTCTCAGGCGTAAAAGCATGTTTCGAACCATCAATATGCGATTGAAAATCTACACCGTTCTCTGAAATTTTCCTGCTATCTGCCAGTGAGAAAACCTGGTACCCACCACTATCTGTTAAAATTGGGCGATCCCAATTAATAAACCTGTGTAACCCTCCTGCTTTTTCAATTGTTTCAATTCCGGGTCTTAAATATAGATGATAAGTATTTCCTAAAATTATCCTTGCCCCCACTTCATCCTCAAGATCCCTCTTCATAACACCTTTTACAGTTCCCGCAGTACCAACAGGCATAAAAATCGGTGTGGGTATCTCTCCATGTCCGGTAACAATATTTCCAGTCCGCGCTGAAGATCCCGGATCTCTTGATTTTATTTCAAATTCCATGCATTGTTTCTTTCGGTTGCAAAGATAAATAAATATGATTCATGTGTTTATATATAATTTTTCAATATAACTTTTAACTTTACAAGTTTCAACTTTATAACTTCCCCTACTTTATGATTAATTTATTCGATCTGGATTTTACACATTTTGAACTTATATTACTGGTCCTTTTCGGATTAAGCCTCCTAATTCAATTATTTTACTACTTCTTTTTTTACGGCAGATTAGCCTATTATAAAACTCCACATGGCAGTGCTCATAAAAAACCTGTTTCAATAATAATCTGTGCAAAGGATGAAGCAAACAATTTAAAAGAACACCTACCCTCTATTCTCACCCAGGATTATCCTGATTATGAAGTGATAGTAGTTAACGATTGTTCGGAAGATGATACAGGGCAAGTATTGGAATCTTTAAAGAAAAAGCATAAACACTTAAAGATTTCAACAATTAAAAAGGACAAAAAGTTCGGTCACGGGAAGAAGTTTGCTTTATTTATCGGTATTAAAGCTGCAAAAAACGAATGGCTGCTTCTTACGGATGCTGATTGTTATGCCGAAACAAATCAATGGCTTTTCATTATGCAAAAGAGCTTTATGAAGAATACTTCTTTTGTTTTGGGATATGGAGGATATGAAAGAGAAAAAGGGATACTGAACCAGGTGATACGTTATGATACTGCTTTTATTGCAATGCAATATTTCGGATTTGCCCTGGCAGGAATACCGTACATGGGGGTTGGACGCAATCTTGCATATCGCCGGTCTCTCTTCTTCGAAAAACGTGGATTTTCAACACATATGCATTTAAATTCAGGTGATGACGATCTTTTTATTAATGCCAATGCAAATAAAACAAACACCTTAATTGAAGTTGGGAAAAAGAGCCATATTCGTTCAGTTCCCAAAAAAACATTTTCTGAATGGGCAAAACAAAAACGCAGGCATCTTACAACAGGTGCATATTACAAAAACAAGCATAAGTTTTTACTTTTTATTGAACCTTTTAGCAGGATAATTTTTTATTCATCACTTATCCTGCTTCTTGCTCAATGGACTTTTCCTCAGGTGATTATTGTCGCCTTTTTATTCAGGACAATAATTCAGCTAACTTTCTTCAAATTTGTAATGATTCGTTTGAACGAAAAAAAAATATTGTTATCTTCGTTCCTATTCGATATACTGGCACCTTTTTATAACCTTGTTTTTCTTTTATCGGAAAAATTTTTAGCCCGGAGCAAAAGAATTGAATATGAACTCTAATCTTTCAGAAAAAGCACAATTCGATGTTAGACTTGTAGAAAAGGCTAAAAAAAACGATCAGGCTGCATATGCTCAATTAATGAACCGGTACTGGGAAGCTATTTATTATATGCTGCTAAAAATGGTAAATAATGCAAGTGATGCTGAAGACCTTACTATTGAGGCATTCAGCAAGGCTTTTAAAAATCTTGAACAGTATACTCCAAACTTTGCATTCAGTACATGGTTGTTTAAAAT
>JAUWPX010000404.1 GCA_030611395.1 Bacteroidota bacterium
CTCAGCATAAAAGCTTAAGTAAGGTGAGTAGGTAGCTTTAAAACAGACACTTATTTTTCATAAATATATTTTATATCATGACAAACAAAAAAAAATCAAAAGGAACAATCGGTATTCTTACCGGTGGTGGTGATGTTCCCGGGTTAAACCCGGCAATTCGTGCAATTACAATCCGTGCTAACCGTGAGGGATACAAAGTAATCGGACTGCGCAGAGGATGGGCCGGGATTACAAACCTGGTTCGTGAAAAAAATCCAAATAATAGAAATTGTTACATAATCCTTACTGACGATATTGTTAACAAAGCAGGCAGGACCGGGGGGACTTTTCTTCATTCATCCCGTACACGCCCCAGTCATATGAAAAAAGAAGATGTACCCGATCATTTAAAAGACACATATAATAAGGAGATAAATGATCTAACTCCTGAAGTAATAAAAAACCTTGAGTGGCTGGGAATTGATTACCTTATCCCTATTGGCGGGGATGATACTTTAAGCTATGGAGTACGACTTTACAAAGAAGGTGTTAAGGTTGTTGCCATGCCAAAAACCATGGATAATGACGTTCCCGGAACTGATTATTGTATCGGATTCAGTACATGTGTTACAAGGACCATTCAGATGACAAACAGTCTGAGAACCTCTGCGGGCTCCCATGAAAGATTATTGGTACTGGAAGTATTTGGCAGATATGCAGGTTTTACCGCTATGTTACCAACTATGGCAGGCGCTGCCAATCGTTGTGTAATTCCGGAATATAAATTTGATATTAATAATCTTACAAAATTACTTGTCGAAGACCGCAATCATAATCCAAGCAATTATGCCGTTGTTTTAGTTTCAGAGGGGGCAATGTATAAAGGAGGGGAAATGACTTTCCAAAACAACGAAAAAGATGCGTTCGGACATGCCAAACTTGGCGGTATCGGAGACCTTGTTTCGGCAGAGTTAAAAAAACTGTCTCCTGAATATAATAAAGGAAAACCTATAAATACTATTACCCAGAAACTCGGATATATGGTGCGTGGTGGTGATCCTGATTCTATCGATTCTATTGTCCCAATGGCTTATGGTAATCTGGCACTTGATCTGATCCTGAAAAACATTCACGGTCGTCTTGTAGTCCTCAAAAACGGAAGATATGACAATGTTCCTATTGATCTTATTACAAGCACAAAAAAAGTTGTGAATGTTGATGCCTTTTACAATAAAAAAAGGCTTCGCCCATATTATCACAGCTTTGAAATGAAGCCGTTATTTATAATGACTTCTGATATGTAACCGGGCAATAATTAATAACAAAAAAAAACCTGAAGCAAAAACTTCAGGTTTTTTTCTTTCTCAAAGTATTATTATTCCGCTGCTTCCCATTCTGTTATTTCTTTCCATGAATCACTATCATTGAGAAATCCAAGAAATACAACTACAACCTTTTCATAAGATATACCCGGTTCTACACTCCTGAAATAGCCCGAATCGTCTCTGTATTCAACAATGTAACCCTCTTCTCCAACAGCCGCTTGCACAAATGAATCTCCTTTACTAAGTATCGCAAAGTCATTGTCTTCATCAAGGCTTTTCAATGCCATGGTTACTGAAACAGGATTAATTTTTTTCGCAGTTTCCCCGTTTGCCATTTCAAATTTATAATCCCCATCGGTACCACCATATATTTCATACATCTCCTCTGCTATTTCTTCCGTTCCTT
>JAUWPX010000398.1 GCA_030611395.1 Bacteroidota bacterium
TTCCTCAAGACTCTTCAAAAACCTCTTACCATCTTTTGTTTCAAGTTCGCATCTCAGGCATCTTTTCGCCTCCTTAATTGCCTGTTCTTCAGTTAATCCCTGATGCACCTCCATTAAGTTGTACTTTCTCTTTTCAGAAGACAAAAGAGGCATTTCCGATCGTTTGGCTGATAATAATTCATCCAGTTCTTCGTCCGAAAACCCGATAGGTTCAATATATCTTGTGGGGCGGGTTAGTTTATACTCCCGTTTTACCTCTTTCCCTGTTAAGTATTGATCAATAGATTCTGAAGCAATTTTTCCCGCGGCAACAGCATCAACAACAGTATTAGGACCGGTAACCACATCACCACCGGCAAAGATCCCCGGTCTTTTAGTAAGACAGGTTTCCTGATCAGTTACAATTGTATCCCATTTTGAAAACTCAAGCCCCTCGTTTTTCAGGAATGAAATATCAGGACTTTCGCTTATTGAAACAATAAGAGTATCCAGTTCAACAATAAATTCAGAACCTTTTATCGGCACCGGGCTTCTTCTGCCCGATTCATCAATATCACCTAACTTCATTCTTATAAACTCGCAGGCTTTTAATTTTCCGTTGGTTGAAATTAATCTTTTCGGAGCGGTTAAATATTCAATTTTTATCCCTTCATCCCCTGCTCCGTCTACCTCTTCTTTATAAGCAGGTATTTCATCAATAGTTCTCCTGTAGAATATTGTAACACTTTCGGGTTTTGTTGTACGTAAGGCGCTCCTTGCTGCATCAATCATAGTTACAGCTTCTGATGTTTCTGCTCGCAATACTCGTCTGGCAGCATCTACTGCAGTATTGCCCCCGCCTATTATCCCTACTCGTTTCCCAAGTTCTATTTTCTTCCCAAGATTTAAAGCTGAAAGTACTTGCATACCCGGTATTACACCCTCAATTTCCTCACCCGGTACATCAAGTTTCAATGATTGATGCGAACCGGTAGCAAGAAATACAGACTTATAACCCTGATCGAGCAAGCCACCTAAAGTATAATCTTCACCAAGTGCAGAATTTGTTTTTATCTCCATTCCGGCACTTTTAATATAATCGAGATCAGCCTTCAGTATTTCTCTTGGTAGTCTATATTCAGGTATCCCAAGTGCTAACATACCACCTATTACCGATTCTTTTTCGAACACTGTAACCTCATAACCCTTTTTTGAAAGATAAAAACTGCATGTAAGACCTGCAGGTCCTGAACCTATAACAGCTACTTTTATACCATTAGTCTTTTTAACAGGTTCAGTTGCAGAATATAGATTATTCTCTATTCCATAATCAGTAGCAAATCTTTTGAGATCTCTTATAGCCACCGGATCTCCTCCCTCACCTGCTTTACATTTATATTCACAAGGATGATGGCAAACACGTGAAAGAACAGAGGCAAACGGATTTTCATCTTTAATAACTTCCAGAGCTTCAGCATATTTTTTCATAGCTATTAAAGCAACGTAAACAGGAACATCTGTATTAATCGGACAAGTATACTGACAAGGAGAAGAAACAATTTCCTTACATACAGTCGCTTTACATTTTTTCTTTTTTATATGGTCAATATATTCTTCTCTGAAATATTTAATAGTTGCCAGAACAGGATTAGGAGCAGTCTGACCAAGTCCGCACATTGAGGCATCTTTAATTACCGGTCCTAATTCTTCAAGTAAAGTCAAATCTTCCATTTTACCACGACCTTCCGTGATATCTGTCAGTATCTCATTCATTCTTTGGGTGCCTTCCCTGCATGTTGAGCATTTTCCGCAGGATTCTTCCTG
>JAUWPX010000277.1 GCA_030611395.1 Bacteroidota bacterium
TACGATGAATTTCCCTTTACCTGCCGGAAGCGATGACCGGGAATTCTTGTCTGCTGTTGATATTGCTATTGAAATAGCAAAAAAGTTCCAGCCGGACGTTGTTGGTGTTTCTGCAGGTTTTGACGGATATGAAAAAGACAGCATTCTTGACTTAAATTATTCTTTAAATGCATATTATGAGTGTGGTTACCGGCTTCGACAAGCTTTTCAAAATATATTTGCCGTTCTTGAAGGAGGATATCACCAGGATATTAAAAAATGTACGGAAAGCTTTATTAAGGGTATAAGAACGTAGTTTTACGAATTTAAAAAAAAAGTAAAAACAGTTAATAGGCTATGTTTATATGTAGCGCATTTTTTTTAAAGCATTAGGAATTTTATGCTATCGTAACTTGGATATTCCTGTTAAACAGATTTGCTCCTGTTTTCCGCAATGCAGCACCCAAATAATAAGCCCGGAGGACTTAATGGAGGTATATGGTACCTCATATCAACAAGCCCGGAGGACTTGGATGTATATGGTGCCTCATATCAATAAGCCCGGAGGGCTTAAATTCAGGTAGCCCCGGTTACGTCCGGGGTAGCAATGCAATATAAAAAATACGCAACCCCGGATGGGGTTGAAGTTTGTCGAATCTTTTGATTATTTTGTTAGACAAAAAAACATAGTAAACTATGTCAACCTACACACAAATTCTTTATCAAATAGTCTTTGGAAGTAAGGACTATACTAATTTCCTGACAAAAGTGAACCAGGATATACTCTACAACTACATTGCCGGAATATTATGGAACAAAAAGTGTAAACCACATATAGTTGGTGGTTATTGCAATCATATCCATATTATGTGTGATCTGCATCCTACAATAGCACTGTCCTATTTAGTTAAGGATATAAAAAAGGCATCACATGAAATGATGAAACGTGAAAAATCTATATTTCAACGATTTCCCGGTTGGCAGGTAGGTTTTGGAGCGTTTACATATTCCCAATCCGGTAAGGATCAGTTAATACAATATGTTAAGAACCAGGAAAATCATCATAAAAAGCTTTCTTTTAAGGAAGAATTGATAGCATTATTCAAAGAACATAGTATTGATTTTGATGAAAAGTATCTTATAACATAGCCTGAATTCAACCCCATCCGGGGTTGCGATTGAATTGTTATGCCATAACCACAGACGTTACTGTGGCTATCTGAATTAGACACCCTCCGGGGTCTTTTTTTTCTTCAGTAATGCAGCACCCATATTTCAAAAAACAAGATCATATCGTGCAGATATACTGATATTTGCAAAATTCAAAAATCAATGTGCGGAAAACAGGAAAACTGCCTGGTCCACGGGGTTCACCCCGTTGGAAATTACTACGGGGTTAATCAAGGTTAGGTGTTTCACTTAGTATATCCTCAAGATCAGCAAAAAGGATTTCTCCCCGCCGTACTTGTTCAAGTGCATTTTTAAAGAAATAGTTAATTACGTTATTCCTGCATTAGATAAAAATCTACATGATATATTAATTTGTACAAAATAATTTGTAACTTGTAACACTCTAAATCTAAATAATACTTATTGATTAATATTACATGGCATATTACTGATGTGACAATGCTATAAGAAAATGAGAATCAAAATTACAATCGGACTGATTTTAATCCTTTGCATTGTGGGTTGCGAAAAACTTAATCTAAAAGAGGATGTTCCAAAATGCATTGAGGATAAAATAAGGGAGTTTAGAAAATCTGCTCTTTCTTGTGATTCAGATTCTCAAGTTATAAGATACAACTTTCAAGGAATTAATGTCTATGTATTTGATCCGGGCAATTGTGGTGCTGATATGTCGGCTCCTGTATATGATGACCAATGTAACACAATATGTACACTAGGCGGATTGGGCGGAAATGTTATTTGTAATGGTGAACGATTTGATGAAAAAGCAACAGATGCGACTTTGATTTGGGAAAATTAAGCGGCACAGCAAACAACTATGGTATAACCAATAATGATTTCAGAGCAATACTGAAAGAAAAATGAAATATATAGAAAGACAAATCGGTTGGACAGTTATAGTTCCTGCTCTTGGAATACTTATATTACTATTAGTTTTCTACCTTAATCAATGGGGAAACAATCCAATTAGTTATTCAGGGCTATTGATTATGTCATCAATATTCATAATCTGTTTATTACTTTTTTTTCAGATGAGGACTTCTGTAGATAACGAAAAAATTCGAATATCTTATGGAATAGGCTTGATTAAAAAAACAATAGACATTCATAATATTGAACGGATTGAAATTGTGAGAAATAAATGGTATTATGGACTTGGTATTCGAATAATAAAAAACGGATGGTTATATAATATACAAGGACTTAATGCCATTGAACTTAAAATGAAAAATTCTAAATCAATAATTCGTATTGGAACGGCAGATAATAAGAAATTAAAGAAAGAAATTGAATCGAAAATATAACAACCAGCTGCCAACAAACGTTCCAAAATCATTTTTCTAATCTTTAAGTTTCTTTAAAGGAAAACGAATATGACAAAAGAAACATTTGTATTCAAGGAAAATGTAGCTGACAGGAATGCCCATGAATATAAGCTCGTTTCCGTTGACAAAAGCGGCGGGAAAGCGGAAACAGACATCATTTTGCTGCCGTCAATTGAATAAGAAAAAACAAAAGGGAGCATGCTCTCCTTTCGGAGGGTGCTCCCTTGAATTCACGCCCATTGCTCCTCAAGAATTCCACCTTCAACACCAACAATTATTTGCTTTATAGGCACTTTACGTTCTGCTTTTTCTGCAGCTGCTTTAACCATCTGAGTTAAGCCACCACAACAAGGCACCTCCATCATCATTACTGTTATAGTGTTAACTTTAGCCTCATCAATCAGCTGTCTGAATTTTTCAATATAAACTTCTGTATTTGAGTCTAATTTCGGGCATGCAATACCCAAACTTTTTCCTTTTAAATAATCTTTATGAAAATTTCCCAGTGAAAAAGCCACACAGTCTGCTGCAATAACAATATTAGAATCTTTGAAATGTGCTGCATTGGGATTAATCAGGTGCATCTGAACCGGCCAGTGTGTTAATTCAGATTTTTGACTTGCCGATTCTGCCATATTCTCCA
>JAUWPX010000323.1 GCA_030611395.1 Bacteroidota bacterium
GCTTATGATATTTATCCACTCGACAATGAATTTTTAAAAGCAGGAATGGGTGCAATTGGTGAATTGCCGGAAAATGTTGAAGAAGCAGTTTTTCTTGCTGACCTGAAGAAAATATTTAATTTAAAATGTATCAGACATTCATCATTATTGGGAAAAAAGGTGAAAAGAATCGCCGTTTGTGGAGGTACAGGCGCATTTTTGCTTAAGAAAGCTATTTCATCCGGAGCTGATGTTTTTCTGACTGCTGATATTAAGTATCATGAATATTTTGATGCAGATAAAAAAATACTACTTGTTGATATTGGGCATTACGAAAGTGAACAAGTAATAAAAGATATTTTTTATGAACTGCTTACAAAAAAAAATCTTAACTTTGCAGTTCATTTTTCAGGAATCATCACCAATCCGGTAAATTATTTCTAACATATGGCAAAGGAAAAAGTAAAAACGGTTAAATCAAAAGAGTATACTGTTGAAGAGAAATTAAAAGCTTTATTTAACCTGCAAAAAGTAGATTCTCAGACAGATAAGATAAAAATTCTTCGTGACGAATTGCCGCTTGAAGTTCAGGATCTGGAAGATGAAATTGCCGGTCTTGAAGCTCGTATTGATAATTATAAAGGTGAAGTAAAGAACATGGAGGATTCAGTAACGGCAAAAAAGAATGATATTAAGCAAGCTGAAGAACTTGTGAAGAAGTATGAAGATCAACAGATGAATGTGAGGAATAACCGGGAATTTGATTCGCTTTCTAAAGAAATTGAATATCAGAATCTTGAGATAGAGTTGTGCGAAAAACGGATTAAAGAATTTACACAGCAGGTTAAAGAAAAAGGCGAGATTGTAGATACTTCTGTTTCTGCTCTTGATGAAAGGCAAGATGATCTGAAAGAAAAAAAATCAGAGCTTGATGGTATTATTGCCGATACTAAAAAGGAAGAAGAAAATCTAATTAAAAAGTCTGAAGGGCTTCGTGATCAGATTGATCCGCGACTTCTTTCGGCTTACCAGAGAATCCGGTCAAATGCAAGAAACGGGCTTGCATTGGTTCCTATAGAAAGAGGCGCATGTGGTGGTTGTTTTAATAAAATTCCTCCTCAACGTCAGCTTGATGTCAAATCAAGAAAAAAAGTTATCGTATGTGAGTATTGTGGCCGTATTCTGGTGGATGAGGATATTGATTCAGAACCGGAAGAAACTAAGGTAAAAAAGGAAATTAAGGTAAAAAAGGAAACTAAGGTAAAAAAGGCAAAATAGCTACCAGCTTCCACCTGCACCGCCGCCGCCAAAACCTCCGCCTCCAAAGCCGCCAAAACTGCCGCTTCCCGAAGAAAAACTACTGAAACCTCCACCACGAGGACGTACTGAGCTTGCCATTAACAGGGCTGTCCATAAAGGCACCCTATGACCAACGGAATAATGCCGTGCCCTTTGCAAACGACCAAATATTGAAAACAGGATAATCAACAGGAAAAAACCTCCTATACCAAAAGCAGGAGCTTCATTCTGCGATGTTTTTTGTGCATATTCTTTTGGTGAGAATTCACCTTTAGTAAGGGAAAAAAGTGTATTTATAGCATTATCAATCCCTTTATAATAGTTGTTTTTCCTGAACTCAGGGAGGATTTCCACCTCAACTATACGTTTAGCTATTGCATCGGGAACTACAGCTTCAAGTCCATAACCAGTGGCAATGAATATTTTCCCTTTTTCTTCAGGGGTTTTAGGCTTAATAAGGATTACAATTCCGTTATTGAAACCTTTTTGTCCTACTCCCCATTTATCTCCAAGCCTGAAAGCAAAGTCGGAAATGTCATATCCTTGTAAATCCTGTATTGCTACTATAGCGATCTGGGTGGATGTTTGCTGGTTGAAATAAACCAGTTTTTCCTCAAGCTGTGCAATTTTGTCCGGCGAGAAAATTCCAGCCATATCATTAACAAGTCTCGGAGGAACAGGGCGTTCAGGTATATCCTGGGCAATTGCCGGATACAACAGGAGAATTGTTAACAATGGAGTAATAAAATATTTCATATTTTAACAATTTGTTAATTTGTTTTCTTGTAAAGAAAGAAAATACAGTTTGTTATTTTAAACTCTTAAACTTATCAACTTATAAACCAATTTTTCTATTCTTCTTTATTTGTTTCCAAAAGATATTTCATCCGGTAATTCATTAATATCATCTGACTGGTATGGGAAGTGATCCTTAAGTTGTTCACCTGCCATTTTTATTCCTTTTTCGAGACCTTTAGCAAATTCTTCATCTTTGAAATAACTCAACATGGTTTCTTTAATATTCTCCCAGAAATTTTCAGCCGTAACCTCGTTTATTCCGGCATCTCCCAAAATAGCAAATTTTTTATTATTCACTGCCAGGTAAAACAAAACCCCATTTCTTTTCTCTGTTTTATGCATTGCCAGTTTCCCGAAAAGGTAAGCAGCACGGTCAAGAACATCGGTCTTACATTTGTTTTCAATATGTACCCTGATTTCACCGGAAGTATTATGCTCAGCGCTTTTTATAGCATTGGTGATCAGGGTTATATCATCTTTACTTAAAAAATCTGATGGTTTCATTTGTAGCTATTGTTAATTGTCAGAGTATTATTCTTTTTGTTTTGATACTGGTTTCCGGGTGCTGGTTACTGGTCACTGGTTCTTAACC
>JAUWPX010000195.1 GCA_030611395.1 Bacteroidota bacterium
CCTTATGAATTTGATTTAGGTACTGGCGTTATTCCGATATATAAGATTGTTCTGGATAGTGTTACTAACCTGCCACCGGGAATATCATATGAAGCTAATGCAACAGAATTATTTCCTGACAGTGCTTACTGTGTTTTAATATCGGGAACCCCTTTACAAACAGGAACATTTCCTTTAAATATTTGTATTACTCCTTTTGTTATTATTGAATTATTGGAAGATACTGTTCAGTTAGATCAGATAAAGGATGACACCTCTTTATGTATACAGGTAAATAGCACTTCCGGATTACCTGCAATGAGTACTGATCAGGTATCGTTATTGACTGTTAAACCCAATCCGTTTACCATATCATCCAGAATTGGACTTAACTCTGATAAGTTTGGGGTAGGTGAACTTTACGTGTTCTATATTACCGGTCAGATGGCACATCACGAAGAAATTTGGATACAACCGGGAAAGAATTATTTTGATTTCAGGGGTGAAAAACTGAAGAAAGGAATATACCTGTACAAGGTTAGTTTTATGGGGAAAAGTTTTACCAGCAGGGTGGTTAAAATGTAACCCGAAACCCGAAACATTTCAAAAATCCAATGAAAGTTGTAGTGAGAAATTCCGGGGAGGTCCGATATCGCCCGGACGGATGATATATTCTTTATTTAGCAGGTTTTTTCCGTGGATAATAAGTTCTCCCTGGCGACTGATCTTATAACCAATCCTGGCATTTACAATCCAATAAGCTTTCTGATGATCTTTCCAGTATTCCGGGAACCCGGGCAGGATCATATTTCCAACCAGTGGATCAATAAAAATTTCATCAATACGTTCAGTTTTACTCCGAAAGATTATTGTGGTTCCTAACCTGATTTTTTTCCGGCTAAATTCGAGATTCGTTTTAAAGGAATGTTTGAACCTGTATTTAAGCAGGTTAAGGGTATCCGGATTATCGGGAGATATTGCGAGGTCGATAGGATTCAGGTATGTATATCCAATCTGTCCGTGAGTTTTCAGAAATCCTGATTGTCCTTCGGCAGTAAGGCTGATCTCAAAACCGGTAATCCTTGCCATCCCTGTATTAAGTGCTTTAAAACCAATATGATCAAAGGTGGGAATAATAACGGTATCAGGAGTATAAACGCCAAAATTAAACTCTATCATGTCTTTATATTCAGTCAGAAACCCGGATATATCCAAAAATCCTTTAATATTTGAAATTGAAAATCCCTGCTTTATACCAATTTCGGTATTCCATCCCGTTTCGGGGTTCAGATATGGGTTCGGGAATATATTAAGGGCTCCGAGTTGTGTGCCTGTAAATTTCTCAGCTACAGAGGGATACCGATAACCCTGCCCTAAAGAGAAGCGAAGGAAAGTAGCTTTGGCTGCCCGGTAATTTATACCGGCTCTGAATACTATTGGTGAGGAGGCTGATTCATTATCTAAACGGTTTATTTCCCACCTCAATCCGGCAGTCCATGTAAATTTATTTCCGATTTTGCTATTAAGCTGTGAGAAAATTGCTGCATTATTGCTATAATGATCTCCATATAATTGACCATATATTGAGCTGTATGAACCGGTTATACCGGAAACCAGATCAGAATTTTCTCCTATTTTTCTGTGATATTTATATTCAGCATAGAATAACTTTGATGCATTGTTTTTATCGTCTGCTTCTAAAAAATCGTTCCTAAAGAAAAGATACCTTGTTTTTAATGAGTGGTTATCACCTGAACCGGTTGTGAAGGAAATGTACGGATCCAGGCTGAACCGGGTTCCGAACAGTGTAGAAACGACTTCCGGATTTTGAACATATGCACCGGAATCACTATTTAGCCAGAGAAGAAAATCACTTTTATCTGTGTACATCAGGTTAGAGTTGAGTCCCATGATAAGTCCCGGTATTTTTGAGCTATTTCTTTTCAGATTGAGCGTCATTCGTGTTCGTTGCTCATATTCTTTTTTACGGTATCCCTGGTTGGCAAAATAATTTATGCTTGCACCCACATCAAGCTTTTCAGTTTTTTGGACATGCGAGATATCAATACCTGTAAAAATAGGATTATGTGTCCACCATACCATCTCTTCCCTTGCAGGTTTTGTATATAAACCGGTATAAATATTTATGCGGGTTTGAGGATTGATACCCGGATATTTTGTGCGGAAATGAATAACACCGTTTAGTGCAGACGAGCCATACAAAACAGAAGAAGCTCCCTTTAATACCTCAACCATGGATACATTTTCAATTGGCAGAAAGCCCCATTTAACATCCATAGCATCTGCTGAAAGGATAGGCAGATCATCGACCAGTACAAGTATCCTGCTTCCTGCACCATAACTGTAACCACTTCCACCCCGTATGCTTGCCTGTCCATCCATTACATCAATCCCTGGTATCTGGTTAAGAACTGCATCTAATGAGGAGGGATTTGATTCACGTATTAACCTGGGCTTTAATACCTCCATTGATACCGTTATATCAGAAAGCTTTTGCTCAAACCGGGATGCACTTATTACAATTTCATCAAGAAGTTCACGTATTGGATCAAGAAAGACATCAAAAAGGATTGTATCATTATCTGAAATTACTATTTCATGATTGAATTCCCTGTATCCTATAAAATTATATCTTACAATGGCTTTTCCGGTTGAAAGCCTGAGTTGATAGTATCCGTTTACATCAGTTGAAGTACCTGTGTTTTCTCCGGTAAGTATTGTTGCTCCGGTAAGAGTTTCTTCAGTAATTCTATCATAAACATTTCCATGGATAATTCCCGTTTGCTGACAGTTTAAACTCAAAGTGGAAATAAACAATAACAGCAAAAAAATAAAAAAAACTGCTTTGAGAATAGAGGTACAACTTTGTGATCGGGATTTCCTGATCATGGTTGAGTGAATTTATAAAAAATGTTAATATAACAAAAAGCGTTGTTATTCAGAGTAGTAATTTTTCTTATTTAATTTTCTTTAGTTATTAGTTGATTTTTCATTAGAATTTTGTAAATTTAAGGATAAACATTTAACATATTTAAGTGATTAAAGATTAACAATTTAGCATTTCGACTTTCATTTTAAACTAAAAACTATTTAGGTTATGGAAAAAAAAGTAGGAATATGGCTTGATTCAGAAAAAGCTTACATCATTTCCCTGATCAATGGCAGGGAGAAACTTGAGAAGATTGAATCAAATGTTGAATCGAGGGTAAGATACGAAGGAGAAAAAAAATCATCCTCCAGGATAGGCGGACAGTTAGTTAATCCACAGAAAAAGAAAACAAAACGAAAAAATCATCAATTACAAAATTATTTTCAGAACATACTGAAGAAAACAAAAGATGCAGGGGATATATACATTTTTGGACCTGCTGAAGCAAAAACCGGATTGAACAAAGAATATGGTAAACATAAAGGACTACAAGACAAGGTGTTAAGAGTTGAAAACTCCGGGAAATTAACAGAAAATCAAATGATAGCACAAGTCAGAGAGGTTTTTGCCAAAGCATCCTGAACAATTGAAAATTCAAGTGCGGAACCAGGAAGTGTATCAAAAGGGCTTCGGATATTATTTTATTAAAAAAGGAGTATTATGTGGAATCCGTTTTTTTTTGGATGTATAAGTATTATATGATAATTTGCGGCAGAGTATAAATTATCCTCGTTGTTTTAAACATTACACCAAAAGGAACAGAAATGAAAAAAACACTCTGCCTGATCGTAGTCCTTTTACTTTTTATCCCTGTTATAGCACATACCGGTAACGACGGTTCCGTATTTTATATAGCCACGAATGGAAATGACGATAATCCCGGTTCAATAACCCGGCCGTTTGCAACTTTCGAAAAGGCCCGTGAGGCAGTAAGAGACCTCTTGCACGATCC
This sequence comes from Bacteroidota bacterium, assembly GCA_030611395.1. GTDB lineage: Bacteria > Bacteroidota > Bacteroidia > Bacteroidales > VadinHA17 > JADFUQ01. The sequence continues at coordinate 3,882 of JAUWPX010000195.1, forward strand.
GTCGTGGATTGAAGAACCAATAACGGTTTATTTCCGTGGTGGAATATATCCAATCTCACAAACACTAACCCTGATCGCGGAAGATTCCGGGTCAAAAGGTTATCCGGTA
>JAUWPX010000262.1 GCA_030611395.1 Bacteroidota bacterium
CGTGTGGATCTGACACTGTTGCAACTGTTCCATGTCTAACAGCCAGTCGGGCAAACTCACCCGGTGTAAGCATTGAGCTTTCAATATGCACATGGGAATCAATAAAACCAGGCAGAATATATTTTCCGCATTGCTCATTAAAAGCCTCTATTTTTGGTATTTTCCCATTTTCCACAAAGACACTGCCATCCAGTATCGTTTTATTTACCGGATCAACTATTTTCCCAAATAATAAATATTTTTTTTCTTTCATTATTATTGGTTAATGTTCCACGTGGAACAAAGGAAAGACAAAATAAGTTATAAAGTTGAAAGTATAAAGTTAAAAGTTATAAATTAAAATATCGGTTTTTAAATCTGAAATACGTTCCACGTGGAACACCTTACTCAACCTTCTGCCTTCTGCCTTCTTCACCTTCCCATATACACAAGCAATACATTAATATCCGAGGGAGATACGCCACTTATTCTTGATGCTTGTCCAATTGTCTCCGGTCTGATTTTTGAAAGTTTTTGTCTGCCTTCTGTTGATATTGATAACATGTCCTTATAATTGATATCTTTTATCAGTTTTATATTCTCCAGTCGTTGTATCTTTTGGGCAATCTTTTTTTCTCTTTCAATGTAACCTTCATATTTTATCTCAATTTCTGCTGATTCCAGTATCTCTTCTTTCATTACACCTATTTCATCACATCTCTTCTTCACTTTTTCCAATTCCTTTTCCAGGTCTTTTATTTTTATTTCAGGTCGTAATAATAATTGATCTAGTTTTCTGCTTTGCTTAATTTTTCTGGTTCCAACTTTTTCTAACAAGCCGTTTATTTCTTCCGGCTTTATTGATTCCATTTTGATCCATTCAATTATTTTATCTCTCTCAATATACTTTTTCTTAACTTTTTCCATTCTTTCTTCAGATGCCAGTCCTATTCTATATCCTATTTCAGTAAGTCTTTTATCAGCATTATCCTGTCTTAACAAAATTCTGTATTCTGCTCTTGATGTAAACATTCTATATGGTTCATCAACTCCCTTTGTAATAAGATCGTCAATAAGCACACCTATATAAGCTTCGTTACGTTTAAGAATTATTTCTTTTTTGTTTTTCAACTTTAAATGCGCATTTATCCCAGCCATTAATCCTTGTGCACCAGCTTCCTCATACCCGGTTGTTCCATTTACCTGTCCTGCAAAATACAGGTTTTCAATTCTTTTTGTTTCCAGTGTATGTTTTATTTGTGTTGGCGGAAAATAATCATACTCTATTGCATATCCCGGTCTGAACATTTTAACTTTTTCCAGCCCTTCAATTTTCCTCATTGCTTCATATTGTATTTCCATTGATAAACTAGACGAAAATCCGTTTATATAATATTCTACAGTATTTTCTCCTTCCGGTTCAAGGAATAACTGGTGCATATCTTTCCCCTCAAACGTTACAATTTTCCCTTCTATACTCGGACAATACCTCGGACCAATACTTTTTATTGTCCCATCATATAAAGGAGAATCCAAAAGACCTCCTTTAATAATATTATGAACTTCTTTGTTTGTATATGTAATAAAGCAACTTTTTTCATTTTTTATAACAACCCTATCATTCATAAAAGAAAAACACTTTTCTTCATTATCTCCTTTTTGCTCCTTTAGATTTTTGAAATTTACAGATCTTCCCTCAATTCTTGCCGGCGTCCCGGTTTTCATTCTTCCAACCTCAAATCCCATTTCTTTTAACTGCTTTGATAAACCGTACGAAGCAGGTTCTGATGCCCTTCCTCCTATATTTCTTACTTTTCCAACATACATTATTCCATTCATAAACGTCCCACTGGTAATAATGACGCTTTTCCCATTTATTACAGTTCCCATATTTGTTTTTACTCCAACAGCTTTATTATTCTTCACCACAATTTCCTCTACTGTATCCTGCCAAAAATCCAGCTTTTCAATTCCTTCCAGTTTTTCTCTCCAAACTTTCGAAAATTTCATTCTGTCATTCTGTGCCCTTGGGCTCCACATTGCCGGTCCTTTCGACCTGTTAAGCATTCTGAACTGTATCATGCTTTCATCGGTTACTATTCCACTATATCCACCCAAAGCATCTATCTCCCTAATTATCTGTCCTTTTGCAATCCCTCCCATTGCCGGATTACAAGACATTTCAGCAATTTTTGTCATATCCATCGTTATCAGTAATACCTTAGAACCCATATTTGCAGCAGCGGCGGCAGCTTCGCAACCTGCATGTCCTGCACCAATAACTATTACATCATATTCTTTCATTTTCCCTATTGCTTAATATTCACCCGTTAACACTAATTAGAGTCCTTCTATAAAATATGTAAAAATTGATTTAAGAACAAAACCTGCCCCGAACACAAAGTGCCGGGGGAACACCGATTTAAAATCTATCCAGATAGAAATTTTCTTTTTCTCTCATCATCAATTTCTCCTCATTATTCTCGTCATTATAACCAATCAGGTGCAAAACACCATGAATTATAACTCTTAAAATTTCTTCTGCAAATTTTGTTTTATATTTTCCCGCGTTTTTCTTAATTGTATCCGGGTTCAGAAACAGGTCTCCGGAAATAATATTTCCCCTGTTATAATTGAAAGCAATAATATCAGTCATATAGTCTCTTTTCAGAAACTTTTTATTTAAGGACCTGATATTTCTATTACTTGTAAGAATAATATTTATTGTTTCTCCTTTTTTTTCTTCGCTATTTATTGTTGCCTCAATCCATTTCCTAATTCTTTCTTTTTCTTTTACTCCAGTTTCAACATCTTCTCTATGAAAAAATATTTCCATTATTAAACAGATTTCCGCTATTCAGTACTTATTTTAAAAGGTTTCAAGTTACTAAAACTGAATAATCGAGAACCCCTACTCAACTACTCAACTTATTATACCTTAAACAAAATTTGCACTTTAGTTCCATTTTTATAAAAATTCACTTCATCTGATAACTGTTTCATCAAAAAAACACCCCGTCCGTGAATATTTTCAATGTTTTCCGGGGCAGTCGGATCAGGAATTCTCATATAATTAAATCCTTCTCCCTGGTCTTCCACATAAATTTCAATTCTATCTTTACCTTTTCTTATTTCTACCATAACCGTTTTTTCCGGATCAAGCTTATTTCCATGTACAATAGCATTATTTGCCGCTTCTATAGTTGCAAGCAATACTTTACCATACAGGCTTTCATTCAATTCCTCAATTTCATTGAATTCATCTACTAATTTCTCAA
>JAUWPX010000381.1 GCA_030611395.1 Bacteroidota bacterium
TTTCACCACTGGCACCAAATGCTTTTTCTCATTACAAGTTCACATTTGAAGGTGTTTCGTACGAAGGCAATTATGCTATTAACAAAATTAAAGTCACACCACGTAGAAAAAGTCAGCAACTATTAACCGGGCACCTATAAATTGTCGATGATTACTGGAATATTCACAGTGCCGACCTTACAGTAGACTTATTTATTGGTCCGATAAGAATAAAACAACTTTACACTCCAGTAAAGGAAAATGCATGGCTTCCGGTAAGTTATAACATGGATGTAAAAGCATCAATTATTGGAATAAAAGCGGATGTCAGTTATGCCAGTTCAGTCAGGTATTCTGACATTGAAATCAACCAGGATATTACTCCTCCCCTCGCCCTGCAGGAAACTAATAAAAAGCCCGTAACGTTGATAAACGAAAAACCTGAACCTAAGAATATAAAAGTCACTGAAAAGATAGAAAACATTCTGGGTAAGGAAGAAATGTCGAACAGGGATATGATAAAACTTGCAAGGTTGATGGATAAGGAAACAAAAAAAGAGAAGCCGGAAGATAAATCTCTTGAAATTAAAGAAACAACAAACTATACTATCGAAAAAGATGCAAAAAAAACTGACAGTACATACTGGGCTAAAATCAGACCAATCCCATTAACTGAAAATGAACTTACCGGTTACAGAGTAAAAGATTCTGTTTTGCTTGCTAAATCAGATACCACTGCAAATGGAGATACATTAAAAAAACAAAAAAGCAAGATTTTCAAATTTGCAGGAAATGTAATTTCAGGAAAAACATTTCGCTCAAAAGATTCCTCTTTGGTTTTCCGGTATGACGGATTGCTCGGTTTGGATAAACTGAGCTTTAACACTGTAGATGGCTGGGCATATAAACAGGAATTCAGTATAAAGAAAGTTTTTAGTCCGGGTAAAGAATTCGGTATTTATCCTGAACTCGGATATGCTTTTAACAGGGAGGCCGTTATATGGAATATCCATAATTCTTTCTCATATGCCCCACTGAAAAGAGCCAATTTTTTCCTTGATTTTGGTCAAAGATCTTCGGACTATAATTCTGAATATGGAATAAACAGAACTCTTAATAGCATATCTTCTCTGTTCTTTAGGTATAATTTTTTGCGATTGTACGAAGAAACGTACTTCAAAACAGGTAATAAAATTGATCTTTCTAATGGTCTTCGGTTATCTGCTTCAGTAAAATATGCAGACCTGCAACACATGGAAAACTCTACAGATTATTCTTTCTTTTTTACTAGCGACAGGGATTATGAAGATAATCAACCGGAAAATATTCATCTGACAAACTATCCGCTTGAAAATCAGGAAAGCTTCGTATTTAGTTTAGGACTGTCATATACTCCTGATTATTACTACAGGATAAGAAAAGAAGTAAAGTATATGGTCAGTTCAGATTATCCCACATTCCGTATTGAGTACCAAAAAGGTATTCCGGGAGTCTTTAATAGCCAGGCTGATTTTGATTTTTTTGAAGGCCAAATTTCTCAATCAAAAGATCTTGGAATATTCTCTAATCTTGACTGGAGTATTGGTACTGGTGTTTTTATTACTAAGAAAAAATTACATTTTGCTGACTTTAAACATTTTAACACACAAGTAATTCCTTTGCTCCTGGACAGACCAAAAAATGCATTTATGTTGCTTGAATATTACCGGTATAGTACTCCCGAATGGTTTGTTGAAGCACATATCAAATATAACACTCCCTTTTTGCTTATTAAGCTACTTCCCTTTTTTAGTGAAAAACTTTGGCAGGAAACCCTTTATGGCAACTACCTTTATCAACCTGAATTTAAAAATTATGTTGAATTGGGTTATGGTCTTACCGATGTATATTTCATCGCTGATGTAGGAATATTCGCCGAATTTGAAGATGGAAAATATGGCAGGTGGGGATTTAAGGTTAGTTTGAATTTCTAGAAATCAGTTGGCAGTCAGCAGTCTACAG
>JAUWPX010000220.1 GCA_030611395.1 Bacteroidota bacterium
TCTCTCCTGCTTTTCAATACTAATAAGACTATCCCTGTTTACGCCAGGTAATTTTATAAAAGGCACTTTTTTATGATCAATTCCTGCAGGTAATCCGGCAAAAGAGACTTGCCCATAACCCGGACGGATTATTAAAAGCAAGAAAATTAATATTATTAAAACATATCTTGATTTATAACAATTCATAGGAATCTATTGTAGTATCATTTTGGTGCCAAATTTACTATAAAATTTCATGTTACGGGTTGCGGGTGTTATGACATTACAAAAATTGGTTTACCTGTTAAACACGAAAGAGCCGGGAATAATATCAACATCAAACGAATCTTTCAAAGCTCCTTCAGGCAAATACCTGAACACTTTCCCTTTTTGCTGGTAATCAACTGCATCAGCAGCATAAATAATCCCACTTTCCGGATCAACCCCAATACTATAAAACAATTTTTCCGTTTGCACTAATGGTTCAGATGGGATTTCCGTTTCTGTTACAGGCATTTGAAATATTCCGTTATTCAAAAAATAGAGTGTATCACCCAACCCATTAATACAAAGATGCGAAGGAGATGATTCCAGCACACTAAATCTGAATATTTTTTCTTTTTCCCTGGTAACAGGATCTATCCGCAAAATAGCAGGTATTTCCTCATTTAAGTATCCGCCGCTGCATAATACCCATAATTTATTATTCTTATCCATTACCATGCTGTTTGGTTCCATTATCACATCAATAGTATCAACCGGTTTTCCCTCAACAATATCAATAACCAGTATCTTATTCCCGCCCGACCAGTTTGCCACGAATAACTCATCACCGATTTTTATCATTTGCTCAGTTGACATTCCGGTTTCTATTGTTTTGGTAATGATAAAATCATCAAGGCGTACCTGTGTAATCAAACCACTATACAAATCAGAAACATAAGCAAATAATTCAGATACAGGGAGAAAGTACCTGGGCGAGGTAAGACCGGTTATAGTATTAACTGATCTGAAATTTTCCATATTCACCACTTCAATTTTCCCTGAATTGTTTACAACGATAAACCCCAGACTGTCCATGATAAACATTGATTGTGGAACATCTCCCAGAACCCGGTCGTTAGCTTTCTGAAACAGGTGGTTATACACCTTTAACTCAGTGAAATCAAAAAAGGAAACCGATCCGTTACCCCAACCAAAGTTTCCTTCATTAATAATAAAAACCCCCGGTTTGAATGACCCGGGAATATCATTATTTCCATTGTCCGGTGTTACATTCTCTCCGGGTTCACAACCAACAATGAACAAAACACCAGTAATCAGCAAACATGCTTTCCGTAATTTGGCTTTTGTCCTTTTCATAAAAAAATTTTATTTGTCGTTTTTGTTTAAGAAATAGCTAATACGTAAATAATAGCTTCTCCCTGGCATAGGATGATATGCAATAGCCTGATAATCTGTATTCCACATATTCTCAATAAAAAGGTTTAATTCGGCTCTCCGACTACCCTTTTTATAAACATATGAAAGTGAAAGATCGCTCAATTTGTATGAAGGCAAAAATTGCGAGTTATCTGAACTAATATACCTTTTTCCTATATAGCTATATGAATATTTGATCATGAATCCACCTGTTTTGACTTTGATACAGGTATTAGCCTGGTGTCCGGGAACATAAACCAGTTGCTTATTCACCGACATATCCGACGAGCCGGAAGGTTTCATATTAGTTGCTGATGTATATGCATAGTTTGCTCCAAAAGATACTGATAATCCGGTCAGGCTTAAACGGCAGCTTAAAAAGGATTCTATTCCTTTCGACAATACTTCTTTCAGGTTAGCCGGTTCCCAATATCCGTATTCTCCCGGCTGCCACTGGATCCAGTTATCAATCTTTGATCTGTAAGCTGTTACGCCTGCCTGATATGTGAGTATTCCCGATGAACTACCGGCATAATCAAGACTTAGCTCACTACCGGTACCTTTTTCTTCATTCAGATCAGGATTTCCTCCGGGGTACCAATACCTGTCATTCAGGGTTGGTTTACGATAATTTCTTGAAATATTAGCCTTAAAATGAATATCTGTTTCCTTTAGCAGCTTTAAGTCAATTCCTGCTGACGGGATCAATGGAACAATTTCGCCATTATAGATATCCTGCCGGGCCATTATATTTATTTTCAGTCGCTGATTAATATTTTTTTCAGCAGAAAAATAGGTCGAAAAATGCTTTTGTTCAGCCGGATGTCGATAGTTCTCTGTCCGTATGTAAGTATAATCACCCGATACTCCCGAATTCAATTGAAGCTCCGGAAAAAGATCATAAGAAAGATCAACCCTTCCTGTAATAGTCCGGGTTCTGTTTTCCGAATCAATACCTGCAATTCGATTGCTGTAGTTCAGGAAATCATACAACCAGGCAGTTGTGGTATTAACAATAACTTTTTCGCTATAATATTTCCAGTTTATCTGACTACGCAAAAAATGATCTTTCTGCATTTCGTTCCCGTCAACAGGAGTTACAACCATTGGCTCAGGTATATGCCTGTTATTTGATTGATACCATAATCTGGCAGTAAGGAAATGATTTGATGAAGGACGCAGATAAAACTCCTGTATAATTCCACCCTGATTGAATGATGCGTTTTCCCTTTCCTGAATAACAGGATCCTGCGAGATCTCTGTATTCAGAAATGTAAAATTGTTCTCTGAGGCATTGTAGAAAAAACGAGTCTGAGACTGGAATCGAGAATTACCAAAAGCAGTACTAAAATGACTTTTCTTTGTATTGTAACTACCAAACTCCTGTGATAATTCTATATTTAGCCGGTTATCCCAGTCAGGTTCATTAATTAGATTCACACTTCCACCAAGAGCGCCACTATAATCACGGATTGATCCTGCACCATAGAAAACTTCCACTTCATCAAGAAACGAAGCAGGGATCAGGGAGAAATCAAGCTGTCCCAACATTGGTGAGTTAATATTTACACCGTTCCAGGTTACCATTGTGTGTGATGCACTTGCTCCCCTTATGGATGATGTTGCCAGTCCACCCTGCCCATATGTTTTAATAAAGAGATGAGTGTTCTCACTTAAAAGCTCAGAAAGGTTCCTGGTATTGTACTCTGCAACAATTGATGAATCAATAGTGGTTCTCTTATAAGCCGACATGGATAACACATTATTATAATTTACCCTTACTTCTTGTATCTCAAGTGTATCGTTCAAACTTTGAGAAAAAGAGGGCATCTGGGAAAATGCCAGAGAAACCAACAGCAGAATTTCTTTTTTATATTTTGCAAAATAAACCATTCTTTTTGAACTGTACAGCTATTTCATTTTACTAATATTAAACACCTTAGCCGTTACAACTCTCTTTTTAGTAACAACTTTTACCAGGATTACCCCTTTCGGTAATCCCTCCAGATCAACTTTTATCTTTCCCTCACAGTCCATTATACGAGATAAACTTTTCCCGGAAAGATCAAATATCTCTACCCAATATTTTTCCTTTAAACCTGTAGAGAGCATAAAGTATCCGTTACATGGATTGGGATATATTTTAATCATTTCATTTCCTGTTAAATCCTGTCTGAAACCTGTGGTTTGTGTTGAATTGATAACGCGTACCGCATCCAAATCGAATCCACCGGTTTCGAAAGGTGTCGGCCATGGATCATTGATCTTATTACCC
>JAUWPX010000172.1 GCA_030611395.1 Bacteroidota bacterium
ATCGCATGAACTTAGTACTCCCTTGAACGCGATCATAGGTTTTTCTGAGTTAATCGACGGAAATCTGCCTAAAGATGAAATAGTTGGTTTTGTAAAATTAATCAATAAAAGCGGTCGACTGCTATTCGAAACAATTGAGGATATTCTTGAAGTTACAGATATTGAAAGTGGAAAGTCAAGGGTTTCAAAAGAAGAATTTAATGTTGGTTCATTTTTTCAGGATCTGTACTCCGAATTAGAATCAATACTGGAAAATGAAAAAAAGCAGCATCTTGAAATAAAATATCATCCCCCTGCCGGTAGCAATGAAATAACTTTTTTTACAAATAAATCAAAATTCAATAAGATACTTGTCCTGCTCCTGAAGAATGCAATTAAATTTACTCATGAAGGATATGTTGAATATGGATTCAAACCTGAACAGGATGAAATAATTTTTTATGTGAAGGACACCGGCATAGGTATCTCGGAAGATGAGCGAGACATTGTTTTCGAAAAATTCAGACAAGTTGATGACACCCATACACGGAAATACGGAGGTGTCGGATTGGGTCTCACCCTGGTTAAAAAGTTGGTTGAATTGCTAGATGGAAAGATTTGGTTCGATTCTGAGCTGGGGAAAGGGTCTGTTTTTTATTTCTCGCTTCCTTATGGTAAACCGGAGGAAGAATTAGCAGTGGAAAAGAAAATTGGTGAAAAGGAAGTAAAAAAATTACTTAATGATAAAACTATATTGATAGTTGAAGATGAAAATTCTAATTATCTGCTTCTTGAGAAATTATTAAAACTTGAAAATATTAATACAATATGGGCAAGAAACGGTGAAGAATCAATTGAGAAATTCAAGGAAAATGAAAATATAGACCTTATTTTAATGGATCTGAAAATGCCGGTAATGGACGGCTATGAAGCTACCCGGCAAATTAAGCAGTTATCAGACAATATGCCTATAATTGCACTTACCGCTTATACGGAGTCAGAAAGTATTGAGAAGGTAAAAAGTAAGGGTTTTGATGATTATTTTGAAAAACCCATTAAACGTTCTGAGCTTTTTAAAAGAATAGGTGAATTTATTAAGTAGAGACCCTTAACCATATTGAAAAGAAGTTGTAAAAACTAACTGATTAATTTCAGTCGTTCTGCTCGTTTTGAGAGTAATTCTTTGTATTCTTCCTTAAGATCGGTCAACAGGAAAGAAAGATCAACAAAACTCAATGCTTGATCCATGTGTTTTGAAAATTTATTTAACGAATTTTGTATTTGCTTCTCAGTTAGTTTCAGATTATTACCAAATATCAAAAAATCCTTCAATTTAAAATTTCGTTTTTTACCATTTAAAGTTAAAGCCATTTCTTCATTATCGTCTTTTTCCGGAATCACCAGACGTGTTGAAAGCAAATCGTAAGCAGGAGACATACCTGTTAATCCGGTTCGATAATCAAGTAATGAAAAATTCTTTAAATGCATATCAGCATTTCCTGTTAAAAACGAAAAAACCGTTACTTCGAAAAATGTTAAAACATCCAGTAAAGGATTTGATGAGTATTTTATGATTACCTTACCCACCTGTTCCATAGATCCTTTGTATTTATCTTCGGTTAATCGCTCGGAAAGCTGACAAAAATCTTCCATATGCAACTTCCATTTTTTATCACGGTCAATCCGTCTGGTTAAATAAGCTATTTCCAGGGATTTTAACCGGATTAGTGAATGTGGCACTACTTTTAACATAAATATCTCTGCTAAATGCATGGTTAGATCTTCGTTTTCCGGCAAATGCTCATAATTTGCAGTTGGTGGCTTCAATATATAATCTCCCCATAAACCTACCAATGTTAATTTGGAAGGATTTTCTCCTTTTCTATCCAAATGAAGTGATAATTTGGCTTGTACTCCCGGAACAGAAACACTTTGGTTTATGACTTTTTCTGCCAATTCCGATATTTCAGAATAAGTATAATCAATTACAGGAGCTTTTTCAAACCCAAATATCTTTTTGCTGCATGATGGATGAAAATCTTTTACTCCGGAATTATTCTCCTGGTAACAATATAAACACTTTTCTTGCATTACTCTTTTATTATCGGTTCAATGCTTACTGCACCTATACAATCTTTGCAACAGGCTAAAAGTAATCCCATACGATCACGAACATCTATTTTCCAGTGTTTTTGAGCTATATCAAGCAACCAGCCTTCAGGAATCAAACCATCAAAAAAAGGGAACATGGTGTTTGAATTATAAACACCTTTTGCTAGTGGTAAAGTTTTGCTTATGGCTTTAGCCAATGGATCAGTTAAATAATCCTGACTATAACTAAATTGATAACCATTATCGGTTTCTTCTATTATTCCACAATAGTGATTTTCAAAAGACACCTTTCCTTTTCTATTCATCTTCTTCTATGTTTTTTAATTCCACCGGAACTAATTCGTGGCCAAAAAGTGCCAGCACCTGGTTTACTTTATCCATACGTAAAGTTACTTTGCCCTGTTCCATGTCACGTATAAATCTAAGGCCAACCCCTGCTTTTTCCGCAAGCTCTTCCTGTGTAAGCCCAAGCATTTTGCGTCTTTCTTTTAAGAATTGTACTAGCTTTTTACTCATAACTATACCTTTTAGGGTATAAAAACAACATATCACTGCAATATTATACCTTTTCGGGTATAAAAACAAGCATTTCTAAGAAAATTATATCAGATCTGGTATAAAACAAGACGTATTATTGTGTTGCAGTGTTGCATATAAAAAGTAAAATAATTCTGTAAAATACTGTTTAATAAATAAAAGATAACAACGTTACAGTACTATCTGCAGAATCAATTGACATAAAACCTTTAGTTAGATTATTCATAAAAAAAATTGAAATATTGTTGGTAATGTAAATAGAAAATAGTAACTATCACTGATCTAAAAAAATATACTAACTTAAAGGCATTTAAAAATGAAAACTACATTAAGTATTATTAAAGCCGATATAGGAAGTATCGGAGGTCACATTAAGCCTGGTTATAAGTTACTCGAAAGTATTCGGGAATTTATCAGCAAAAAAAAGCAAAAGCTTTTTGATGATTTTTACGTCAGCCACACCGGTGATGATATAGCAATTCTCTTTTCGCATCAAAAAGGGACGGGGAGTTCGGATATTCACAAGTTGGCATGGGATGCATTTATGGCAGGAACGGCAGTAGCTAAAAAGCAAGGACTCTATGGAGCAGGACAGGATCTTCTGAAGGATGCTTTCTCCGGAAATATCAAAGGTATGGGACCAGCTGTTGCTGAAATGGAGATTGAAGAAAGACCTAGTGAGCCTTTTTTATGTTTTGCTGCAGACAAAACTGATCCCGGGGCATATAATTTGCCTCTTTATCTGACATTTACCGATCCCATGTTTAATCCTGGTCTAATGTTAAGTCCGGCTTGTAGTGAAGGTTTCAAGTTTAATATCATGGATGTTGCAAATACTGAAGGTGACAGAATGATAGAACTATTAGCCCCGGAAAACCTGTATGATATTGCAGCTTTATTACGTGATAACGAGAGGTTTGTAATTGAAAGTATCTATTCACGCAGTTCCGGGGAAATAGCTGCTGTAGTTAGCACAACACGCCTTCATAATATTGCAGGGAAGTATACCGGGAAAGACGATCCGGTATGCCTGGTGAGAGTACAGGGAAATTTTCCGGCTACAGGCGAGGTCCTTTCTCCTTATAGTATTGGGCATTACGTTGCCGGATTTATGAGAGGAAGCCATATTGGACCGCTAATGCCTGTTAAAATCAACTCTCCAATTTCCTATTTTGATGGTCCACCAGTTGTTACTTGCCATGCTTTGTGTGTACATGAACGTAAGTTTACCGAATCAGCAGATGTCTTTGATCACCCATTCTGGGATTACATCAGGACTAAAGTGTCCAGAAAAGCTGTCGAAATAAGAGAACAGGGATTTTTCGGGGCAGCAATGCTTCCATACAGTGAACTGGAGTATGGAGGAATTGTGGAGAAAATGGAAAAACTAGATAAGCTTTTTAAGATTAGGAAATAAAATTTAGAATTGTGTTACAATGATATAATTAACCTAACCCGCCTGGCGGTTTAAAGACGCTTTGTGGGTATTTAATCCGGGTTTCAGATCCCGATACGCTTCGCTATCGGGATAAATTCGATTTGCCTAGTCCAGCAAGCAAAATAAGGAGATCCCGATAAACTCATTCTGAGTTATCGGGATAAATTCGACTTACAGCATTCACTGCGCCTTCTGCTTGTGAATACTGAGTCTCATTTACTTACCAATGCAAAAAGTTAAGTTGTTTTATATGTATCAGATAATAAGCAA
>JAUWPX010000318.1 GCA_030611395.1 Bacteroidota bacterium
CTGCGATTGAAGATTTCAGTAAAGCTACCGTTTTTGAACCCAAAAACGAAGAACTATTTTACTACCTCGGTAAATGTTATAACAAGACAGGTAAATACAACCAGGCATTAGTAGCTCTGAATAAAGCTACAAATCTGGCAAAAAGAAAACTACCTCCTTACCAGGAAAAAATACAAACCCTTCTTGCACTGGAGAAATTCGAAAGGGCCCGGGAAGTTGCCGATACTGCTCTGGTAATAAAAAATAATTACCTGAACAATTACTACATGGGAGTTATAACAGTAAAACTTGAAGAATTTGACAAAGCTGAAAAATCCTTTAATAAATCAATCTCACAAAGCAGATATTTTGTTGCGGCTCGTCTCAATCTGGCTGACTTATACAGGAACCAGGGGAAATTAGATAATTCCATGACACAATGCAATTACGTACTTAATCTGAACAAAAAAAATATCAAGGCTTATTATATCAGAAGTGACCTGTATGTTAAACAACTTGAATATCCCAACGGGATAAATGATGTCTCAAGAATAATTATTTTAGACACTGACAATCCTAAATGGTACGCACTCCGCGGAAGTTATTACCAGGAATTTAACCAACACCTTAATGCCATAAACGACTATTCAGTTGCTATTTCATTTGACAAAGAAAACCCTGATTATTATTTTGCCAGGGCTAAATCGTATGAACATGCAATGAATTTTGCATCCGCTGCTAAAGATTATGAAACTATTACCCAATTATCTGAATATGATGTTAATGCAAAGAAATTACTGGAGGCAACTAAAGTAAGGTTATTTGAAATAAACAGGGAGAATGATAAACCGGAAATTATTATTGTTGATCCTGAGCCAACAAGTGGAACTATCCTTGAGTTACCCGGTGATAAAGAAACCGTTCTTATAAAAGGTAAAGTATGGGATAACAGCGATTTGAGCTATTTGAAAATTAATGACAAAGATGTTCGTTTTGATAAAAAAGATAACCATTATGAATTTATAACTGATGTTGATATAAGGGGTTTCGATGAACTTGTTATCACAGCTCTTGATGTATATGACAATAAACAAACCGGTATTTTCCCAATTAAACGCACAGAGGTAAATCCCCCGTTAGTAAAAATTATTGCTCCATACGCATCAGACAATAATCTTATTTATCTTGAGAGTAATGATCCCACCTTATATATTGAAGGACAAATAACGGACGAAAGCCATATTAGATCCATATTTATTGAAGGAGTTACTGCCAGTTACCGCATGGATGTTGAAAACCCAAAATTTTCAGCTAATATAGACATTATGAATAAAAATAAATTTACTGTTATAGCTGAGGATATGTTTGGAAACAGAGTTGAGAAAGAGTTTACATTAAACAGGGAAGGAGCTTTGCTTTCACAAGATAATCCGATGGGTAAAACCTGGGTTGTTTTCATTGAAAATTCAAAGTATGAAGTATTTGCCAGTCTTGAAGGACCGGTAAAAGATATCAGTCTGATGAAAGCATCCTTTGCTAAATACCAAATCCACAATATTATCACCAAGGAGAATATGACCAAGCAAGAATTGGAAAAATTCTTTTCCATTGAACTCCGTGACTTACTTCGCAGTAACCATGTTAATTCTCTTCTTGTCTGGTATGCCGGGCATGGAAAATTTGTTAACGAAACAGGTTACTGGATACCTGTTGACGCTCAGCGTGATGATGAGTTTACATATTATAATATTAATACCCTTAAAGCAGCTATGCAATCTTATTCAAGTTCATTAACACATACACTGGTTGTAACTGATGCTTGTGAATCAGGACCTACATTTTACCAGGCTATGCGGTCAATACCATCCGATAGGAGTTGTGATAACTGGAAAGACACCAGGTCCAAATCCTCACAGGTTTTTTCATCTGCAGGTTATGAGCTTGCAGTAGATAACTCTCAATTTACCAGAACTTTCGCTAGTTCACTGGCTAATAACCCTAACGTTTGTATACCAATTGAAAATATTGTTTCCCAGGTAACTATGGCTGTAATGAAAAACAACCAGCAACGACCCAAATTTGGAAAAATTGCCGGATTGGAAGATGAAAACGGCACTTTTTTCTTTATGCTGAAAGAACAATAAATTTAGTTTTGTTCAAGCTTATTAATATAATTACAATGGCCCTATATTTTTCACTGTCCGGGAAAGTTATTTGTAACTCAAAGCGAATAACTTTTATTTCAATTTTAATATTCATACCATTAATCCTTCAATCTCAATCATACTATTTTGATAACTATAGTGTAGAAGATGGATTGAATTCCTCGAAAGTATATTCTTTACTACAGGATCAAAATGATTATATCTGGCTGGGAACAGCAGGGGGCGTTTCTCGTTTCGATGGTATATATTTCGAAAATTTTACATCAGAGAATGGACTTGCTCCTAAGGGAGTGTTTACTGTATTTACTGATTCAAGAGCCAATTTATGGTTAGGACACCTTGATGGAGGGATTTCCCGATATAATGGAACAAAGTTTGAAATATTTAACCCGGATTCTATTCAACTCAATTCTGATATTACATCAATCACCGAAACTTCAACTGGTCAAATTTGGTTCACAACCGCAGGGAACGGAGCAGTTCTTATGAAGAATCCATTTGATGAAATTGATCAAATTTCAGCTGAAGTATTCAGGGGAAAAGAAGGTTTATGTGATAAAATTTTTAATTCCCTTCTTACCCGGGAT
>JAUWPX010000050.1 GCA_030611395.1 Bacteroidota bacterium
ATACTCAGCAGGACTGGGTTATAACTGTAACTACATCCACACCTGTAATTATTTCTTCGTTCCCCTACCAGGAAGATTTTGAGACCGGTAACGGAGACTGGTATGCCGGGGGTAATAATTCTTCATGGGAGCATGGAATCCCCTCTGCAGGACAAACAATTAACTCAGCAGCATCAGGCACCAATGCATTGGTTACAAACCTTACAGGTGATTATAACCCGGATGAAGTTTCTTATGTTACCAGTCCTCAATTTGATCTCTCATCTCTTAATTTCCCGAAAATCGAGTTTAATATATGGTGGTATGCTGAAGGGTTTTATGACGGAGCAAATCTTCAGTATAAGCTTGGCTCTGATGCATGGAAAACATTAGGCAAAGAAGAAAGTGATGACAGTTGGTATAATAGTTCATATTTATATTCTATTGAAAATGGATTTGGATTTGACATGGATAAGTCAGCCGGTTGGTCGGGTGATGATGAATGGGGGTATGGAAGCAACGGATGGGTGACTGTTGATCATGCGCTTACCGGTTTTGATTATCAGTCTGCCAACGTTACATTCCAGATCGGTTTTGCATCAAACTCCGGTTACGAAAACGAAGGAATTGCAATTGATGACATAAATATCTTCAGTGATCCTACCGGAATTGATCCGGTTGAAACAGGATTATCAGATATTCAAATTTATCCAAACCCGAATGAAGGCACCTTCACACTGGTGTATAACGGGGAATGGGATGTTGATCTGAAACTGCAACTTATCAATCTCCAGGGACAGGTTATCTTGTTAGAACAGATAGAAACCGGTAATAAATTCAGCAAAGAATTTGAGCTGGATTACTTGCCTCCGGGAATATATTATTTCAGGTTAATGAATAAGGAGGGTGTTGTTGTTAAGAAGATGGTGGTTAAGTAGTTAACTAACAGTTGCCACCTCTTTAATAATTTCCAGTCCCCTGTGGATAGCTTTTTCGTTAACAGGTATCATGTGGTGGTATCTTTCCGGCAGTGACTTTTTGAGACCTTTTATTACACTTTCTAATTTAAAAAGCTTCTTAACTTTAAGATAACCACCCAGAACAATCATATTAAAAGTTTTTGTGGATCCCATTTTTGTTGCCTCCTCGGCGGCATCTATTCTGTATATGTTTATATCATTTCTTTCGGGATGTCGTGTTATCCCGTTTCCATCATAAATAAGCAAGCCACCCGGTTTAACAGCAGGTTCAAATTTGTCCATTGATTGCTGGTTAAGGATAATAGCTGTATCGAATGAATTTATGATGGGAGAACTTATTCTTTCATCGCTCAGAATTACTGTAACATTAGCTGTTCCTCCTCTCATTTCTGGTCCGTATGATGGCATCCAACTCACTTCCTTCTCCTCCATTACTCCCGAGTAGCATAGTATCTTACCCATGGATAAAACACCCTGTCCGCCAAAACCTGCAATGATGATCTCTTCAGTCATGATATATTTGTTTTTTTATTAATGATTAATCCTGGTCTTCAGGCACTTTCATATCCCCCAGGGGATAAAAGGGCAGCATATTATCAGCCATCCATTTATTTGAATCCACCGGGTTCATTTTCCATCCTGAAGGGCAATTAGAAACCACCTCCACAAAGCATGTCCCCTTATTAAGAGCCTGATATTCAAAAGCTTTCCTTATTGCCTTCTTGGTTTTTCTTACATTGGCAGGGGTGTGTACCGATTGTCTTGAAACAAAATATGTACCCGGCAGATTTACAATAATGTCGGTCATTTTAATCGGATTTCCCATCAGGGATACTTCACGTCCATATGGTGTTGTTGACGATTTCATACCTACCAGTGTTGTAGGTGCCATCTGTCCGCCTGTCATCCCGTAAATTCCATTATTGATGAATATCATCGTAATATTCTCACCACGGTTACAGGCATGTATTGTTTCGGCTGTACCAATTGCAGCAAGGTCACCGTCGCCCTGGTATGTAAAAACATACTTTTCAGGAAGAAGACGTTTAATAGCTGTTGCAACAGCAGGAGCACGACCATGTGCAGCTTCCTGCATATCAACGTCCATATAGTTATACATAAACACTGAACAGCCTACAGGAGCAACTCCAATAGTTTCAGACTGTATACCCATCTCTTCAATTATCTCTGCAATAATTCTATGTGTTGTACTATGACCACAACCCGGACAATAATGAAACTCATTATCCGTAAGAATTTTGCTTTTTTTATAAACAAGGTTTTCTTCTTTGATCAATTCTTTAGTTGAAATAGTATCATCAGCCATATCCCTAACCTCCTATTATTTTTTGTTTCAAATTTTCAACAATTTCATCAGGAGTAGGAATAATACCTCCCATCCTGCCATAATGATTCACTTTAACTTTCCCCTCTACTGCAAGCCTAACATCTTCAACCATTTGTCCTGCACTCATTTCTACAGAGAGAATACCCTTCAGTTGTCCTGTCATCTCCCTGATCTCATTATACGGGAAAGGCCATAAAGTTATTGGTCTGAATAAACCAACTTTGATTCCTTCTTCTCTTGCCATCTGCATTGATTTCTGGCATATTCGTGAACTTGTTCCGTAAGCTACAAAAAGATATTCAGCATCATCGCATTTTATCTTCTCATATCTTACTTCCTTCTTGCAAATCTCCTTGTATTTAGCCTGTAATTTTTCATTAAACCTTTCCTGCCTGGCAGGATCCAGATCAAGTGATGTAATAATATTTCTTTCCCTGTCAGGTGTTTTTCCCGTTGTAGCCCAGTCGGGTGATTTTTTACTCCTTGGTTGTTGTGGTTTGAACTTTACTTTTTCCATCATCTGACCTATTGCACCATCTGACAGGATCATAACAGGATTCCGGTACTTAAAAGCCAGATCAAACCCAAGACTTACAAAATCGGCCATTTCCTGAACTGAAGCAGGAGCCAGAACAATCAGATTGTAATCCCCATGTCCCCCACCTTTTGTCGATTGGAAATAATCGCATTGCGAGGGCTGAATAGTACCCAGTCCGGGTCCGCCACGAACCACATTCACAAGAAGGCAGGGTAATTCAGAGCCTGCTATATAGCTTATACCCTCCTGCATCAGGCTTATTCCGGGACTGGATGAGGATGTCATGACTTTTTTACCGGCACCTGCACCACCATATAGCATATTGATAGCAGCAACCTCACTTTCAGCCTGAAGCAGGACCATTCCTGTTCTTTCATGGGGCTTAGCAGCAGCAAGATATTCAATCACTTCCGATTGCGGGGTAATAGGATATCCAAAATAACCGTCAGTTCCCGCACGAATAGCTGCTTCAGCTATTGCCTCATTTCCTTTCATTAAAACAAATTCTTCCATTCTTTAAGGAATATTTAATGATTAAATAATTCTATATTTTTTTTCTATAAACAGTAATTACACCGTCAGGGCATACAATGGCACAATTAGTACATCCGGTGCATGCATCCGGATTCTTCATATAGGCATAATGATACCCTTTATTATTTACATCATCGGAAAGGGAAATAACTTCAATTGAACATGCCGTAACACATAGTTCACACCCTTTACATCTGTCAATATCAACTACAATTGCACCTTTTATTTTTGCCATTTTATGATTGTATTTTTTTTGTAAGACCTCAAAGATAAAAATAACCTTAAAAACATAGCATGATAAACATCACTCATTTCGCTGTTAAAAAACAGACCGGCTAACTCTCTTCTCGCGCCCTCGCTTGGTTCCGAAGAATTTCATCCTTCACCCTTCCCATGATCCTGATTAAAGCGTTTAAGTCTGTATTCAAGATCATTATACCTCTCGCTACCTGTCTGAGACACACATGCTCTTACACCTTCAATCCTGTCACTACCGGTAATCTCGAGTGATATTGCACTAATACCATAATAAAGTAATTCTTCCAGCAATTCTGCTCCGGTAAAACCGGGATATGAAAAGGTAAAATAAAATCCGTCTGCCAACGGTTTATCCATATCCATGTCGTAAACAATTTTAAAGCCATTAGCAGTAAACATTTTTTTCATTATTCCAGCTCTCACAGCATACTCTTTAACACCCTCAACAAAATTGAATCTACCTTCATTTGCTTCTTTTAAAATAGCCCTAAGTCCCCATTGTGCCGAATGTGATACTCCTGCTGAAAGCGCATACAAAGCCCCGTATATCATTGAATAGCCAAAGAGATCAGTTTTATGATAGCGTTTCAGATCAGGATACCTCCTGTTAAACAGCCGGTCAGAAATAACCATCATACCAATTCTCTGGCCGGCATAACTAAAAACTTTAGAACTTGAAATAAGTAAAAGATAATTATCAGTGTAATTAGCAATGGACGGCTGAAAAGGAGGCACCCCCGGCTTTGACATATCCTGTCTGAAGTCCATACAAAAATAGGCAAGGTCCTCCACAACAATAACATCATATTTATTTGCCATTTCTCCGATAATTTGCAGTTCCTCTTCAGTAAAACATATCCAGGTTGGATTATTAGGGTTTGAGTACATAATCGTTGAAACCTTGCCTGTTTTCAGATACGACTCAAGCTTATTTCTCAACTTTTTTCCTCTGAAATTGTAAACATCAAACGAGCGATAATCATGTCCCAAAATCCTTATCTGTTGTTTCTGTACCGGAAACCCGGGATCAATAAACAGAGTCCCCTCACGAGTTTGATCATTCCGGTTAGCCACCATAAAGGCAGCCATCCCTCCCATCATTGTTCCAACCGTTGGAATACATCCTTCAGGTTTTACGTCAATATTAATAAATAATTTTACAAACCTGGAAATTTCTTCTTTAAGCTCTTTAACCCCTTCAATCATAGGATATTTTGAAGCCACACCCCTTTTAAGAGCCTCTATCTCTGCTGCAACACCAGCAGGAGCCGGTTCCAATCCGGGCACTCCCATCTCCATTCTGATAAACCGTTCACCTGTTGCTTCCTCAATCCTGTTTACCAACCTGACAATCTCCCGTATGGTTGCGTTTCCAATATCCGGTAAGCCACTCTCTTTTATTAACCTTGAAACAATTACGTGGTCAATTGGTGTATTCTTTTTCATATTTTTCGTGTTCCTTAATATTTACTTTTCCACACAAATCCGGGCATCAACAGCAACGATCATTTCCGGTGTTCCCAATACCGGATTCAGATCCATCTCACTAATCTCAGGTGCAATATATACCAGTGCTGCCACCCTGGTAATTAATTCAATAAATTGTTTTTCATCAATTCCTTTTTGTTTTCTCGCTCCCTTAATAATTCCATATCCTCTGAGGTTTCTTACCATCCCTTTTGCCTCTTCAAAGCTTAATGGAGCAAGACCGGATTGAACATCTTTCAAAACTTCAATAAAAATACCTCCCAGTCCGCACATAACCAGGTGACCGAATTTACCTTCCTTCTTCACACCGGCAAATAATTCTGTCCCTTCGAGCATAGGCTGTAATAAAACTGCTTTCGCTCCTTCAATCTTCATCATTATGTTAAATTCCCTTCGAACATCTTTATCACTTTTTACATTTAAAACTACTCCCCCGACATCCGATTTGTGTAAAGGACCAACCACTTTCAATACCAATGGATAACCCAATCCCTCTGAAACTTTTATTGCTTCCTGTTCTGTAGTAACTACTTTTTCCTGCACACGTGATATTCCGGCAGCATCCAATAATTGCTGTACCTTTTCAGGTTCCAGATAACCATTTTCTGTATTATCAATAATTTCCCTGATCCTTTTTTGTTCCATAACAGGAAAGTTCTCTGTTTCCGGTACCGGTTCAGGAGTAAAATACACTTTGGATAATGCTTTCCCCAACGCTACTTCGTCAGGAAAATTGATTCGCCCTTTCAACAGAAAAGCATTGATCTCATCCTTCACGTTGATTATTGAAGGCAATACCGGAAAAATCGGTTTTTTACATGTTTCCATTTTTCGATGAAGCACCTCATACACATCATATACAGGGAATAATCCCGGGCTGCCAAAAATAACTACCATACCATCAATATGGTTAAAATCGTTCTCAACAGCATCAATAATTAGTCCAAGCTGTTCGGCATTACCGGTTGCGAGAAAATCTACCGGGTTTGCCACGGAGGATCCGGGGTGCAATTTCTTAAGTAAATCGTCAGCCTTACTTCCTTTAATTTCAGGAACGCTCATTCCCCCTTCCGAGAGAGTATCCGTAAGCATAACAGCCGGTCCGCCTGCATGTGTTATAACAGCAATGTTATTTCCCTGCAATTCTTTATGCATAAATACAGAGGCAACAATTGTGAGTTCCTCCCGACTGTGGCACCTGACAATTCCAGCTTTTTTAAACAAAGCATCTGCAGCAGTATCCGAACCGGCCAGTGCGCCGGTATGAGATGATGCAGCACGACTACCGGCATCAGAACTTCCGGCTTTTATTGCAGCTATCTTACATCCCTTCCTGATAAGTGAAGATGCATGTTTGAGCAACATCTGTGGCTTATTAATACTTTCAATATATAATAACTTTACCCTGGGGGTGGTTTCCGGATCGAAACTCTTGTCCATATATTTTAATACATCCTCAACACCAAGCTGGGCACTGTTGCCTACCGAATATACACTGGAAAAAGTTAACCCATTAGGTATTCCTGCCTCCATAATAAATACAGCTGTTGCACCTGATCCGGAAATAAAATCACATCCGGCCGGATCCAGCTTTGGGATTGGAGTAGTAAATACTCCATTGTAGTTCCTGTTAAGAAAACCTATGCAATTAGGCCCAATGAGGCATCCATTCACCTGGTTTACAGCATCTACCATCTGCTTTTCTAAAACGGCTCCTTCCTGGTTCTCTTCGCTAAATCCGGCAGAAAGTACAATAAATGCCCTTGTATTTTTGTTTTTAGCTAAATATTCAATTGTACCCGGGCAATATTTCGCTGCTATAGCTAATATTGCAAGATCAGTTTCAGGTAGATCATCCGGTTTCTTATACGACCTTATTCCCTGTATTTTATCCGCTTTGGGGTTGGAAACATACAAATCACCCATATATCCGCCATCCAGTATATTCTTTAACAACTTTCCCCCCGGTTTGGATAAATCTTCAGAGCCACCGACAACAACAATACTGCGTGGATTAACCAATTGCTGATTGATCATGACTAAATTGTTTTTTTCAAAAATACCAAATTTTATCCGGTATTATGATTGTTTAATAACATTTTGATCAGTTGGCAGTCGGTAATCTGAAGACCGGACTATATTTAATGTCAGTCCATAAAGCCAAACAAATTTTGAATTAAAGGCACCCCCTTAGAAAATTTTATCAACATTTTTTCTATTTTTGAATCTTGAAACTTAATATTTGAAGCCCCTCCGAAAAGTGATTTAGTGGCATTTTCTTTTTTTTGAATTTTCGGAGCAGACTCACAATTTAATATCTACTAAAGCTATGAAACGATTTGTTATCTCATTCTTTACCCTTCTCTTATTATGGACCCTTCAACCAGGGTTGCTTCATGCCAAAGATCCTATGAAAACCTATGAAGGCACGTGGAAATTCTCAGCCGAACAAGCTCCTTTTGGATACCAGGCAGGAACTATGACTTTTGAAATTAAGGAGAATAAATTAACAGGTTATCTGAAGTTTTCAGAAACCGAATATGTCATTGAATTTCAGAATATCGAAATTAATGATGGAGGTATAACACTTGATATCACTGTTGAATATGAACAGGTTCCGATAAATGCTTCAGTAAAGGATGATATCCTTACAGGTACTGCAACTTCCCCTGAGGGCCCGGTTAGTTTTTCAGCAACCAGGGTAGTGTCAGGTCAAAAGTAATCGGGTAATGGGAAGTGTTTGTGGGAGAGAGTAATTATGATGTGGTTTTATTGAATTACTTTTTTGCATCAAGCAAGGAGTTACCGCGCAATTCATCGGCTTGAATTATTTCTGATACCTGGCATCCTATCCTGTTACAAAGGCCTATACAATTACCAAAGTCAGCATTCTTATCTGTAAACATGGTAAATAAATGAGCGCCACAGGTACATCGTCTGTAAATCGGTAATTTTACACCACATTCAGGACAAAAGAATTCCAATATTTCACCATTCTTAAGCTCAGCTTCACACGCAATCCACGATTTGTCACCACAGAAAGGACTCAAGGCAATGTGTCCTTCCTTATTATTACCTTTAACTTTCAGGTAGATTCCTTTTTGATTATTAAAAACAGCACGGTTGCTAATCAAAGAATGTCCATTCTGGCAATAT
>JAUWPX010000072.1 GCA_030611395.1 Bacteroidota bacterium
ATTCTATCGGTGATAGCACTGAAAAATGTTTTTAATTTTTCAGTACTTTCATAACATTTTTCAGAGGTTTCGTTACATTTTCGGGTTATTTGTATTAATTTTTTATTTTTTATTAATAATTTTTTCTTTTGGGCTTCAATATCTTTTTTTTTCTTATTTTTTTCAATTACTCTTGAAATTTTTCCCGAAATTTCATCAATCAATTTTTTTTCTTCTTTCAGAAAACTGCCTTCAGTGTGTAAATTTAATATGATCTCTCCCCTTTTTTTCCTGTTCAGGGTTATATCTGTACGTAATTTGTGATAAATTTTCCTGTTGTCTTTTTCCCCATATGATTTTCCGTCTATTATTAAATTAACAGTTATAAATTCAGGGAATTGAGCTCCTTCTTTCAGATGAAAAGTGATCTTTTCAAAAGTTTCTTCCAGGTTTTTTGAAGTTTCAATATCCCTGCTTATGTTATACAAACATTCAAGTTCTTTAACCCTTTCTTTAAGTTCATGTTCAATTTTGCTAATTTGAATTACTTCATCTTTCATCGAATTATGTTTTGTTAAATCAACCATTTTATTTTCATATTAGGTTACATTTAATATTCTTTTTATAAAAATTTTCAGAATAAAGCATATCCGGTTTTTTTGGATCAAAAGTAGCTAAATCAATATCATAAACAGAAAATTCCGCTTTATTATTTTTTGTATAAAATCTGTTTTTTGAAAGGTTTTTATTCCAAAAGTCATCTTGTTGACAATTTGAATAAAACCTGTTAATCAGTTTAATCTCATTAAATATCTCTTCAGGAGATTGGTAATTAAAGTTACAACCAAGAGTGTTGGCTAATTTTTCAATCAGTTCCCGGTTTTTCAGTTTGTTTTTAACAGGAATAACCTGTTTTGTTTTCTGGATCTTTGTATCACAATTAGTATAAGTTCCTGTGTCTTCAATATATGATGCTGCCGGAAATACAACATCAGCTTTTTTGGCAGTATCAGTATTGAATAAATCATGAACCAACAAAAATTCAACACCTTTGAAATATTTCATATATGTTTTTTCTGATAGAGGATCTTCTCCGAAAATCAACATAGCTTTTATCTTTCTGTCAAGCAATTTTTCTTTCAGATTAACCGGTTTAAATATCTTTTCAAGATTTACATTCCAGATTTCGCTAATTCTTTCTATTTCTTCACTCTCAAACGGCTTGACATAACCAGGCAAATAATCAGGAGTAACACCCATATCCAGAAGTCCGGCTGAGTTAGAAAAATCTCTTAACAGGATCAGGCCGTTGTGTTTCTTATGAATCCTGTTTGTCAGCAATAAAAAATTGGCTATTGCTTTTAAATCATTAACCGACTTTTCTTTTTTGGAATCAATATCATAAATAAATACAATATTGCTGTCTTCTTTTTCTAACAGGCGTGTGAGTTCTTTATATTTTTCAATATCTATTTCGGTTAACCCACATACATCTTCAGTATTGATGCCCTGAAGCATGTTTTTTAATTTTGAATAATTTTCTGTATTTGTTTTAATAAAATCTTTGTTTACAAACCCTTTCTTAATTAATTCGCTTAATATTCCATTCAACAATATTGTGTTTGTTCCCTTTCTGGAGTCTATCCACAGATCGGCAAATTTAGTGATCTTTATTTCAGAAGAATTAATCACTATCAATTTCGCGCCTTTTTTCTGAGCTTCTTTAATTTTTAGTTCCATTATCAAATTATCTTCAGAGAGGTTTGAATTAATGGCAACAATAACATCTGCATCGTTCAAATCATTCATTGATGTTGTTGAAACTGTTAACCCCAGGGAATCATCAAGGCTATCGTGTTCACAATCATTTATCATATTTGAAAAACTCGAAATATTGTTAGTTTTCAAGCCGGCTCTGGCAAATTTTTGAAGAAGAAACAACTCTTCATTTGACATTTTCGGTGAACCAAATATGGAAACAGAATCAGCACCGTATTTCTTTATAATATTCTTAATTTTTTTTGATGCATATTGGACAGCTTTATCCGTTTTAACTTCAGAGGCTTGCCCGTTTATTCTGATAATTGGTGTTTCAAGTCTGTTTCCACTTGTAAGGTATCTGTGACCAAATCTGCCTTTTACACACAAATAACCATTATTGTGGGAGTTCATAATCTCCTCTGTGTTGTTCGAAACATAATAAACATCATCGGATAATACCTTGTAATTTATTTTACAACCAATAGAGCAAAAATTACAAACAGATTCACAATTTTCTTTTGGAAGTGTTCCGGGTATTTTAAAAGAAAATTTTTCACTGATTGCTCCTGTTGGGCAGACATCAATACAATTACCACAGGCCACGCAGTTTGTTTCAAGAAGAGGCTTTTCCATTGCCGGTTTAACAATAGCCTTAAAACCACGGTTAACAAAATCAATGGCTGATACCATTAATATCTCCGAACAGGTTCTGACACATTTTCCGCAGTTTATACATTTATTTGGATCCATGGTAATAAAGGGGTGCCTTTTATCAACCAGGTATTTTCTAACTTCACCTGTAAATACTGAAATATCTGCTTCAAAATCAGTTGCATATTTTCTAAGTTGGCATTCACTGTATTCTGAACAGCCACACTCCATGCATCTGTATGTTTCTTTGAGGGACTGGGAATCTGAAAACCCAAGTTCAACTTCATTAAAGTTGTTTTTTCTTTTTGAGAGAGCCAATTCGGGCATTTTCTCTCTGGGGATCTTTGGCACACAGGAGAATTCACGTTCCGGTATCTCTCCGAATTTGTGTTTAAAGCTAAGGAATTCACTCTTCCTCTTTTTCTTATTTTTTCCGTTTTGCAGGAATTCGTCAATTGAGAGCGCTGCATTTTTACCCTGGGCAATTGAACTTATTGCAGTATAAGGACCTGTAACCACATCACCACCTGCATAAACACCGGGTTTTGAAGTTTCAAGGGTATTTTTATCTGCAATTATCGTTCCCCATTTTTCTAATTCAATGTCTTTATCTAAGTTAGCAAAAGCTGTATCTACTTTTTGGCCAATTGCACCAATCAGCCAATCACAATCCAGAATAAATTCCGAACCCTTTATTGGCACAGGTCTGGGTCTTTCTCCCGGCACCTCCGGGTCTTCCAGTCTCATTTTCAGACATTCAATAGCCTTTAGTCTGTTTTTTTCTGTAATGATAGATTTTGGATTTGTAAGGAAAAGCATTTCAACACCTTCCTTTTGCGCTGTTTCAACTTCTTCATGGTGTGCAGGCATTTCGTTAACTGACCGCCTGTAAACTATTGTTACCTTATCTGCTCCACATCTCAATACTGTCCTGGCAGCATCAATCGCAGTATTCCCGCCTCCAACAATGGCAACAGTACCATTAAGTTCAGGTTTCCCGTTAAGAGCTGTATCCCTTAAGAAATCGATTCCTTTAATAACACCTTTTGTATCATCTTCCCCTTTAATCTTCATGCTGCTGGATTTATGTGCACCAACGCCTACAAAAACAGCCTCATATCCCTCTTTTTGTAATGTTTCTATATCAAAATCCTTTCCCATCTCCACACCGGTTTTGACTTCAATTCCTAAATCAATAATCCATTTGATTTCAGAATCAAGAATATTTTTTGGAAGTCTGTATTCGGGTATCCCATACCTCAACATTCCCCCCAGCCGGGGTAATTTTTCAAAAATAGTTACTGAATATCCTTCTAGTGTCAGATAGTATGCACATGTGAGTCCGGCCGGACCACCACCGATTATTGCTACTTTTTTGTTTTTGCTGTTCTTAATTTCCGGGATCCATTTGTTTTTATTATCAATATCTGCTATATAGCGCTTTAAGGCATTTATTGCAACAGGTTCATCCAGTAAGTTCCTGTGGCAGGCAACCTCGCAATCTCTTACACACACCCTGCCAATTGATAATGGAAGTGGATTATTTTCTTTAACAAGTTTTATTGCCTCTCTGTATTTACCCATTGAGATAAGAGCAATATAACCCTGTGCATCAATACCGGCAGGGCAATTATTTGTACAGGGACCTATACAATCGGCATAATGGTTTGAAAGCAAAAGCTCCAGGGCTGCTTTCCTGGAGCTTTTTATTCTTTCATTATCAGTATGTATAATCATTCCATCTGTAACCGGAGTGGAACAAGAGGGTATCAGTTTCTTAATTCCCTCAACTTCAACTACACATAGAAAACATGAACCATACGGTTCAATCCTTTTATCGTGGCAAAGAGTAGGTATATTATCTATATTATTTTCATTAATTACTTCTAAAATTGTTTTGCCGGAAGTTGTAGTAATTTTTTTGCCGTTTATTGTAATGTTAATTTTTTTCATTTCCCTCTCCATCATGTTTTATATTTTATCAATTGCACCAACCTTACAGGCATTAAAACAGAGTCCGCATTTAATACACACATCCTGATCTATTTCGTGGATCTCTTTTGCTTCACCGGAAATTGCATTAACAGGGCATTTTTTAGCACACAAAGTACAACCTGTGCAATTTTTGTTTATTGTATAAGTTAAAAGTGCGGCGCAACTGTGAGCAGGGCATCTTTTTTCATTAATATGTGCTTCATACTCATCTCTGAAGTATTTAATTGTTGTAAGAACCGGGTTTGGAGCAGTTTGACCCAGACCACAGAGGCTGCTGTTTTTTATTTTTTCAGCAAGATCTTCCAATAAGTCAATGTCATTTTCCCTTCCCTTTCCTAATGTTATTCTTTCCAGTATTTCCAGCATTCTTTTGGTCCCGATTCGACAGAATGTGCATTTGCCGCAGGATTCATTTTGGGTAAAGTTCAGGAAATATTTTGCCAGATCTACCATACATGTGGTATTATCGAGAACTATCAAGCCACCGGATCCCATTATGGCGCCGGTTTTTGTAACCTCTTCAAAATCAATTTTCATATCACCCATGCTAGCGGGGATACAACCACCCGACGGACCTCCTATTTGAATTGCCTTAAACTTTTTGCCATCCTTAATTCCACCTCCTATATCATAAACAATTTCATTAATTGTCATACCCATTGGCACTTCTGCCAGTCCGCTTTTAGCAATTTTACCGGCAAGGGCAAACACTTTTGTCCCCTTGCTTTTTTCGGTTCCCATGGAAGCGAATTTATTTGCGCCATTAAGGATTATCCATGGAATATTTGCAAAGGTTTCAACATTATTAATGTTTGTTGGTTTTTGCCATAATCCCTTATGGGCAGGAAAAGGCGGACGTAGCCTGGGAACACCCCTTTTGCCTTCAATAGATGCAATAAGGGCAGTTTCTTCTCCGCATACAAATGCACCTGCACCCTCTTTTATTTTTATTATAAAACTTACATCAGATCCGAATATATTTTCGCCGAGGTATCCCTTCTTTTCACAATCAATGATTGCTGTTTTCAGTCTTTTAAGTGCCAGGGGGTACTCAGCCCGGATATATATATATGCTTCCCGTGCTCCAATAGCATAACCGGCGATCATCATTCCTTCTAATACTGAATGAGGATTTCCTTCAAGAATACTTCTATCCATAAATGCACCGGGATCACCTTCATCGGCATTGCAAATAATATATTTATTGTCACCCTGCGCTTCATATGAAAATTTCCATTTCATTCCGGTAGGAAAGCCACCACCACCTCGTCCACGTATACCCGATTTGCAAACAATATCAATAACTTCTTTCTGAGAATAATTTAGAATAGCTTTTTTTATGGCTTTATACCCATCGTACTGTATATAATCATCAATAGAACCCGGATCAATAATACCGCAGTTTTGCAATACTATCCTTTTCTGTTTTTTGAAAAACGGATCTTTTTCAATGTTCTTTCCGGATGTAGCAATCCATTCATCAACAGGATGGTTTCCAATAATATGTTCATTTACAATTTTTTCGACATTTTCCGGAGATACCTTTGAATATAGATACCTTTCCCCGTTATCAACAATTTCAACCAGCACTTCATTATAACACATGCCCATACAGCCTGTCTGTTTGACTTCTATATCAAGGTTGTTTTGTGAAAGTTTGTCTTTGAACTCATTATATACCATTGTTGCACCAGCAGATATACCACAAGTTCCCAAACCAACTTTTATTTCTTTCATCTATATAAAATTTTTCGAAATAATTATTTTTTCAAAACGGATAAAATGGTTTAAGAAAAGGCTAAGGCTAAGGTTAAGGGCGCCTCAGCCTTCTTAATTATTTTGCAATGCTATATTCTTTTATAGCTTTTTTAATTTTTTTTGAAGTAAGATTCCCATATGTCTCATCATTAATCATCATAACGGGAGCGAGGGCACAACACCCCAGGCATGCTACAGATTGCAAAGAAAAAAGATTATCGTCTGTTGTTTCATCCAGACCTATTCCCAACTCATCCTGAAGCACTTCCAGAACACTTTTCGATCCGTTCACATAACAGGCAGTACCTTCACAAATCCGGATAACATATTTTCCAAGTGGTTTTAGACGAAATTGGGAATAAAAGGTTATTACCCCATAAATTCGGGCAGCCGGAATTTTTACAATTTCACTGATATAATGTATTACTTTCTCGGGGATATATCCATATGAATCCTGGGCAGATTGCAGTAAAGGTATTAATGCTCCCTTTTGGTCTTTTTTTGTTATTAAATCTATCTTGAAATTCTTTACCTCTCTTTTATTCTCCGGTATTTTTAATACGGTCATTGTTTGTTTCATTAAGTTCTTCAATATTCCCTCTATTCCCTTCCTCTACTTACATATCAAACATATTAACTATTGGATATTCTTTAACCTTTAAAATACCATCTAAATTTGTGATGTTATTTTCGATAAGTTTATCAATTTCATCAAAACATCTTCCGTACACTAATAATATCAGATTATATTTTCCTGTTGTATAGTCACAATAAGCAACATTTTCGTTTAAACTTAAAACTGAATTAATATTTTCTAGTTTGTTTTCATTTACCTGTAAAAATATATATGAACACATGCTTACACTAAAATCTCTTTCTGTTTTATTTTCAGATGATTCATCAGATGAAATTCCGGCAGAATTTATAATATCGCTAATATTG
>JAUWPX010000290.1 GCA_030611395.1 Bacteroidota bacterium
CCAATCTTTAAAACTGTTAAGCCCTTTATTCTGAAAACTTGGCATCTCTTCGACAATAAAGAAAATTTCATCTTCAGGTATAATTGAGTCCTGATCTTGTGTGATAATTAGTTGCGTATTATTCAACTCTTTTTCAGTGAAATTACCAGTTAAATCATTGGGTTCCGTTCCCCGTGTAAAGGAGAATACCATTACCAGTATAGCTGCTATTGGCAGAATGAATAATGATTTAATTATCGTTCTTTTTTTTGATTCTATTTTTGTCATCATGGTTATTCGTTTTTTAGTTAATGAATTTGTTAACAAATGATGAACTACCTGAAAGAACTGGTTGCCAAAAACCTGTTGTAAAATTAATTGCTGGTAGTTCAGTTTGTTTTCCCCGTTCTTAATAACGCTCAAATCAGCTTCATATTCATGTATTTCGCGGAGTGCCAGTTTGTAAAACCAGATAAATGGGTTAAACCACTGGATAATACAAATTATCTCAAGCAGAATTATATCCAGTGTATGAAGTTTCCTGGCATGTTCTCCTTCATGATACAGTACATTCTTCAGTTCATTTCCATGTATCTTATCGGGATTGATGAAAATAAGGTTGAAGAATGAGAAAGGGGAGAGATTATTATCAATTGGTACAATTTTGTAACCGAGTAATTTCCTGGTGCCGTATTTCTTCACCAGTTTGAATATCTGAAAGAACTGTACAAGGAACTTAAAGGAGAAAAAGATCACTCCTGCAAAATAGATGAAATAGATGACCCGGAGCAAGCTATTGATTTGAGTTTTTTCAGCCTGTACTGTGTCCGGGCGAACCACCAACGGATCCATAATAAAGCGGTCAAAAATATATACTATTGAACCTTGTTCAGCATGACCTGTAATGGTAATCCGGATAAATGGTATTATCAGGGCAAGCAACAGTGTGGAAACCAGGATAATCCGGTTCAGGGAGAAATAGGTTTCTTTTCTTAGCAGGAACCAGTAAAAGACATACAATACCGACAGACTTATGCCTGATTCATATAGAAAAACACCAAATTCATTCATGATTCAATCTCCTTTCTGCTTTTGGATCTCTTTTTCCATTATCTTCATGATCTCTTCCATTTCGTTTACACTAATGCTTTGTTCTTTAGCGAAGAAAGAGACCATGTTTTCAAAAGAATTACTGAAATAGTTATTTACAAAACTTTTCATATGCACTTTGGTATAGACCTCTTTTTTTACAAGAGGATAATACCTGTGTGATTTACCGAACGCGGTATGAGCAACGAACCCCTTTTTCTCAAGAATTCGCACAATGGTCGAAACCGTGTTGTACGCCGGTTTGGGGTTAGGAAGTTTATCGATAATCTCTTTAACGAAAGCTTCGTCAAGCTTCCAGAGTATCTGCATAATTTGTTCTTCGGCTTTTGTAAGTTCTTTCATACCCCAAATGTATAACTAATTATTTAGTTATACAACTAAAAGCTTAGTTATTTTTAATTATATTTATTATAAGCTTGGTTAACAGGGGTATATGCGATTTATTAAGTTGTCAACAGTAGGATTGATTCATCTGAGATTTAGGTTTTCATCGCAGAGACTTATTTCTCTGATTTTTGCGATTATATTTTTGAAAGAATTAACCGCCAAGTACGCAGAGGAGGCGCAAAGAACGCAAAGAAAAAATATTATTTGAAAAAACTTTAATATTTAAATATCCTTAGCGCACTTTGCGAATCCTTTGCGATCTTTGAGTGAACTCTTTACGAACTCTGCGGTTAATTTCTTTTCACAGCATTACTGCCTCACTTCAGCATTTATGCATTCAGTTTCCTGATAAGGTTCAGTGCTGATCCTGCTTTAAACCATTCAATCTGGTTTTTGTTATACGAGTGGTTTACTTTTATTTGGTCAATTGTACCCTCAATATGATTAAGAAACACAGAAAGTGGTTTCCCGGGGGCAAATTCGGCAAGGCCGGTAATTTGTAAAGTATCATCTTCCTGTATTTTATCATAATCATCAGGATTATCGAAAGTAATAGCGAGAACACCCTGCTTTTTAAGGTTTGTTTCATGGATCCTTGCAAAAGATCTTACCAGGACAGCTTTAACATTCAGGAACCGTGGTTCCATAGCTGCATGTTCTCTTGATGATCCCTCACCATAATTTTCATCACCAACAATAACGGATCCTATACCTGCTTTTTTATATGCTTTTGCGACTTTCGGTACCTCTTCATAATCCACTGTGAGCTGGTTTTTAATATGATTGGTTTTTTCGTTAAAATAATTCACTGCTCCGATAAGGAGATTCATAGAGATATTTTCCAGGTGTCCGCGATAACGTAACCATGATCCTGCCATTGAAATATGGTCGGTTGTACATTTCCCTTTTGCTTTAATAAGCAGGTTAAGGTCTTTCATATCATTTCCATCCCATTCACAGAAAGGTGTGAGTAATTGAAGTCGTTCGGAGTCGGACTTAACATTAATCATAACTCCACTTCCATCTTCAGCAGGGCGCTGGTAACCTCTGTCCTCAACTTCAAAACCCGCAACCGGAAATTCCAGTCCTTCAGGTTCACTGAGTTTTACTTCCTTTCCCTCCTCATTGGTCAGGGTGTCTTTAACAGGATTAAATTTAAGGTTACCGGCAATGGATAATGCAGTTACAATCTCGGGGGATGCAACAAAGCCATAAGTATTAGGATTTCCATCATTTCTTTTAGCAAAGTTCCGGTTAAAAGATGTGATAATAGAATTTTTTTCTTCTTTTTCTGCACCCTCACGTTTCCACTGACCAATACAGGGTCCACAGGCATTGGCAAGGACGACACCACATATTTTTTCGAAGATATCTATGAATCCGTCCCGTTTAATAGTAAACCGTATCAATTCTGAGCCTGGCGTAACAGTAAATTCTGATTTCACCTTTAATTTTTTATCAATTGCTTGTTGGGCAATTGAGGCTGACCTGGTAATATCTTCATATGATGAATTAGTACATGATCCGATCAATCCAACATCCAGTTTCTCAGGGAAGTTGTTATTATCAACCGCATCTGCAAATTCTG
>JAUWPX010000236.1 GCA_030611395.1 Bacteroidota bacterium
GCAACAAATCAACAACCATGAAATGCCTATATCTATCAGATAGATTCTTTAGATAATTTGTGTCTGATTGTGGTATTTTAATAATCTATTGTATTATGAGTAAATACATTTATCAAATAAAGGAGGGTGGATTTGCATTCATTAGTGATCTTGCAGCAATTGTCTTTTTGCTGGGAACTGTGCTCGCAAGTGGCTATTTTCTCATCTTTTTGATCATCAATTTACTGTAAAACAGAACCTTTTACCATCCGGGAATAAAATTAAGGCCCAGTACTCCTTTTTGAATTCCGTCATCCCGGAAAGGAAATGCATAGTACGGCTCCAGGATTATTGCCCCGAATATGTTTACCCTAAAGGAAGCACCTGCACTATATACCGGCATCCTGAGATCCCGACCATCTGCCCTGTAATCAAATGTGATATCCTCAAAATCATACCATGCCAGGCCGGCATCAAGGAATAAGCATAACTCGGTAAACAGAAGTTTTGACTTGATCAATGAAAGTCGTTCCGGACCGGTAAACGGGAAACGGAGCTCTAAATTGGCAACAACAATCTTATCTCCATACAATTGATTTATCGCCTCCTGAACCTCCTCATAATCCATCATTTCATATATCTTGTTATTGTCATACCCCCTGATATACCATGGATAACCAAGATATAAGGGTGACAATATCCTGCTATCGGTGCTTCCATAGCGACCATAATGATAAATTCTTGCAGCTAATGTAAAAGGTCTCATCCTGAAATATTTACGGTAATCTACAAGAGCCGTAAAAAAATCGATCTCTCCGAAATACTTTTCAACCTGAAACCGTGATCTGCTGCCCTGCAATGGTGAAGCGTAACCAAAAATAGAATTATCGGTAACAAAAGCAGCATCCAGCTTCCGGATATTAAATCCATCCGGAGCATCCAGCTTCTCCCTGCTCTGACCAATTAACCTTCCATATAGATCATAATAACTATGCCACCTGTTTATCCGGTAATAGTACCACGACTGTGAAACACCAAACTCAACCCTCCGTGTAGTAGAAAAAGGAAAATATGCAAACACAGATATCTGATCTTCAAATATTCTCATCTGGTCCATTACCAGGTCATCAACAATAATAGGCTCTTCCTCATTACTAAGAGTATCAACCGTTAGGAACGCTGTAGCATACTGGTATGGGACATGGGAAATTGAAGCGCCCCAGTTTATTTTTTTTGCCTGGTTCATATATGCAAACTGACCACCAAAGTCATATATCTCACCGTTAACTGCAAGGGTTGTATACAATTGGTTTTTCCCAACTATATCACTAAAAATTGCAAACACACTACCTGCCATCCCTGTGCTAAACCTATTAGAACTCACTCCTGCAGTAATATTGGATATATAATCTAATTTGAATTTAGGTTGATAAACTCCGGTTTCATATTTCTCTTTTTCAATTTCCTTGTAACTTTCCCGGTGACTAAGTTTTTTATCAACCAGGTTTGGGTTTATAAGCTCAGCAGGAGGCAATATAGCAGCCCTGAAATCCAGGGAATCTGATGATACTTCAAACTCCTCGAAATCAGTAGATTCAGCCCTGTAAATTGAATATTTCCCGTTATAATAATACGAATATGAAATTCTGTCCATATTACGTGCAACACTTATTGCAGGGGAATAATGGGTTATTCCGCTAATCCCGGTCATATACTTTGTCATCTGGTAAGTTTTTTCCGTTTCCGGATGAAAACGATAAAGGTTACGAAACCCGTCACGGTTTGAAAGAAAGTAGACCGATTCACCATCAGAAGAAAAAACCGGGTTAAAATTATCTGCACCATAAAAAACAGGAAGCACACGAACATTGTTTTTTTCCTCCGGATCAATAATTCCAATATAAAAAGTAGTATTTGAATCATCTGCCCCATCCGGTTCTCTGTCTGTGGCAAAAACAAGATATTTCCCATCTGGCGAGAAAGAGGGTTGGATATATGAATAACGGTCATTCGTAATTTGTTCCACCCTGTTCTCTGTCATGTAAAACCTGTAAAGATTATTGATCCCATTTGCCATTCCTGAAATTACAATACTTTCCCCATCTGGCGACCATGCCGGATTGTTAAAGGAAAGTATGCCAGG
Organism: Bacteroidota bacterium; assembly: GCA_030611395.1. Classification (GTDB taxonomy): domain Bacteria; phylum Bacteroidota; class Bacteroidia; order Bacteroidales; family VadinHA17; genus JADFUQ01. Next base: position 2,123 of record JAUWPX010000236.1, read on the forward strand.
GATATTAAATTCCTCCACAAGCCTGCCATTTTCAATATCAATAATTAACAGCTTGTTTTTTCCTTTTTCAAATGCACTAAAAGCGAACTTCTTACTATCCGGCGACCATGTGCCTGCTGACTCAAGATAGTTTAAGGCATCAATCTCATTTCGATGAATTGTACTTGATAATTTCTTAATAATTTTACCATCTTCTGCTTTTGCAAGAAACAGATCGAGTGAGAGCACATCTCTTTCAGACAAAAAAACGACATATTGTCCATCAGGACTGATAGACGGGGAGAGATTCATATCTCCGGCATTACCCGGGAAAATAATTTTTTTACCTGTGGGATTATCAATAGTATCTGTCATTATTCCTGTATAATATTTCTCCATGACTAATTTCCACATACCCGAGAAAGTTTCTGCTGTTAATCCGATCTTGCTTTTAATTGCTTCTTCATAGCCAACTTTTGCCGTTTCCACGAACAGGGGTACAATAATAGTATCCCCCCATGTTTTTGCCACAAATGCCCAGAATGCATGCCCGTATCGATACGGAAAATATTTCTGATTCCTGGTCATCTCTTTGAGCGTGGGGAAATCATCATTCAGGACAGCATCCCTCATCCACATTGCTGTATGTTCATCAACACTGCCAATAGACAAATATTCTGCCATGCCCTCAACCATCCAGAGAGGAATATTCCGTAGTGAGTTCATATTTGTTGAATCTCCCCGTATAATCGAATTATACTGAAAAGCATGAACAAGTTCGTGCCCCAAAACATGATCGGTCTGTGAACTCGTTGGAGCTACAGGCATAATAACCCTGTTCTTTAGGGCTTCTGTAACCCCTCCGGTACCTACACCAACTTCTCCCATGATAGCTGTTGTCTGTTGAAAATCAGCATGATTCTCATAGAAAATAACAGGGTTACGATCTTTTATGGAATCGTTAAATATACGCTCGTGTAGTTTATACCATTCTTCACATGCCCTGGCCAGTTGATCAAGCAGCGAATCATTATCCAGATAGTGGTATATTTCAAAATTGGGAGTTGTATAAACTTTAAAATCGAAATTTTTATATGATGGTTTATTACGACCAAAATATTGTGCCTTGACGTTTATTGAGATTATGAAAAAGATAAGGATAAAGATCCATGCTTTAAGTATAAAACACTTCTTTATATTTAGGCTGTTTAATTTTATCTGAAAAATCATATCCTGATAATAGTTATTTGTATAATAGTTTATGCAAATATTATACCACCATAACTATTCCAGCGATTCTTTTATCTCACTAATCACTTGTATCTGCAATTGTCTGTCTTCCAGATTTAATGTTCCAAAAATCATGTTATTGTGCCAGTAAAA
>JAUWPX010000182.1 GCA_030611395.1 Bacteroidota bacterium
TAAAGAATAAATTGGCAGGTGTTTTGTATCTAAGCCGATGGATTTTATTGGCAACCAACGTAAAAACAAATAAAAAATGGCAGATAAACCAAACCAGGCAATGGAAGAAAAAAAAGGGGACATTAAAAATAAGGGAAAGCAGGATCATGCAAAGAAAATAGAGACTGATAAGAAAAACAAGGTGAGAAAAACAAGTGCAAAACAATCTAAAAAAACAGAAGGGCAAACTAAAAAACCCGATAAAACCAGTGAAACTGTTGCTGCTGAAAAAATTGCAGAGTTTCAAAATAAATACATCAGATTGTCAGCCGATTTTGATAATTACAGGAAACGTACATTAAAAGAAAAAGTTGATCTAATTAAATCAGCCAATGCAGAAATTTTGTTAAACCTCCTGCCGGTAATGGATGATTTTGACAGGGCACTTAAATCTATGGAAGACACAAAAGGATGTAAGGAAATAAAAGACGGTATTGATCTTATTTATAATAAGTTCGGTGAATTCTTAAAATCTTCCGGTGTCAAGGAGATTGATGCCATGCATAAGAAATTTGACACAGATATACATGAAGCTATAACAAAAATTTCGGCCCCTGAGAAAAAACTTAAAGGGAAAGTCCTGGATGTGATCCAAAAAGGATATTATCTTAACGAAAAAATTATCAGGTATCCGAAAGTGGTAATTGGCGACTAAGTATTAAAATTTATGGGTAAAAGAGATTTTTACGATGTTCTGGGTGTTTCAAAAGATGCTTCTAAAGATGAAATTAAGAAAGCCTACAGAAAGCAGGCCCTGAAATTCCATCCTGATAAAAACCCTGGCGATAACAGTGCTGAAGAAAAATTTAAAGAGGCAGCAGAAGCATATGAAGTACTCCGGGATGACCAGAAAAAATCCCGGTACGATCGTTTTGGACATGCCGGTGTAAGCGGTGCAGGTAGTGGTTTTTCCGGAGGTGGAATGACCGTTGAAGACATTTTTTCCCAGTTTGGTGATATCTTTGGTGGAGGTTTCGGGGGTTTTGGAGGCTTTAGTGGTTTTGGCAATAGCCGTACTGCACAAAGAACAATAAAAGGATCAAATCTCAGGGTTAAGGTAAAACTTTCATTAAAAGACATCGCGAGTGGAGTTGAAAAAAAGATAAAAGTCAATAAATATATCTCATGTAAACAATGTAACGGCACTGGTGCTGCAAATGGAACTGCTTATGATACATGTTCAACATGTCGCGGTGCAGGCCAGGTTACCAGGATATCCAATACTTTCCTTGGACAGGTACAAACCTCCAGCACCTGCCCATCCTGTAACGGACAGGGAAAAACTATCTCTGAAAAATGTGCGGAATGTAACGGTGAAGGAGTTACCAGGGATAATGAAGTGATTAAAATCAATATCCCGGCCGGAGTAGGTAAAGGGATGCAAATGACAGTTTCAGGAAAAGGAAATGCAGCCAGAAGAGGTGGTATAAATGGTGATCTGATCGTAATAATTGATGAAGAAAAACACCCTGACCTGATTCGTGATGGCAATGACCTTATGTATTCCCTCTACCTGAGTATTGCAGAAGCTGCTATCGGAACTCAGATTGAAATACCAACCATTGAAGGTAAAGTGAAAATTAAAATAGACCCGGGAACACAACCCGGGAAAATACTCAGACTTAGAGGTAAAGGGGTTCCGGATGTTAATGGTTATGGTAAAGGAGACCTTCTTGTCACTTTAAACGTTTGGATCCCAAAAACGCTTACCAACGAAGAAAAACGTGCCCTGACCAAACTAAATGAGTCGGAAAATTTTACCCCAAAACCCAGCAGTTCTGACAAAAACTTTTTTGAAAAAATGAGAGGGTTTTTTGATTAGTATTGCCTGATCTCATTACTGGAGACTGCCAACTAAAATGATTGAATGATTAATTTATTAAAGGTTTCGGGTTACGGGTTTGCCAACTGTTTATTTGCTGCATATTGAATAAAATTTCTATTTTTGTGTCACTTAAAGTTGGATTTAACCCGGCTTTTCTATTACTATTTAAAAAATAACTACATGAAATTATTGGAAGCCAGAGACATTGTTAAGCAATTCTCTAATCATCTTGCACTGAACAAGGTAAATCTGGCGGTTGACGAAGGTAGCATCTATGGACTTTTAGGACCTAATGGTGCCGGGAAAACCACTATGATAAGGATAATAAACCAGATCACAGCTCCTGATGACGGTGAGATTTTTTTTAATAACCATAAACTCAAAGCTAACGATGTTTTTGATATCGGTTATTTACCTGAAGAAAGAGGGTTATACAGGAAAATGAAGGTCGGCGAACAGGCAATATACTTTGCACAACTCAAAGGACTCAGCCGTTCTGATGCAATCTCAAAACTAAAAGATTGGTTTGTGAAATTTGAGATCCAGGCATGGTGGGACAAAAAAGTAGAAGAACTATCCAAGGGAATGCAACAAAAGATCCAGTTTATAACAACTGTTATTCATGAACCAAAGTTGCTGATTTTCGATGAACCTTTCAGCGGTTTTGACCCAATCAATGCTAACATTATTAAGCAAGAGATACTGGAACTGAAGAAGAAGGGAGCAACCATTATCTTTTCAACCCATAATATGGAATCGGTTGAAGAATTATGTACTCACATAACCCTTATCAATGAGTCAGTCTCACTCCTGGAAGGACCTATGGATACAATCCGCAGGAATTATTCACTGGATGAATATGAGATCGGCTTCAGAGGCGATGTTAACCTTCTGAAAGCCACACTTACCACACAATACAAAATTATTGAAAACAAACAGAGAAATGGAAAAAATTTTGTCAGAGTAAGGATCTTAAACAATATTTCAACTAACGACCTGCTTAAAACAATGCTCTCTTCAGGTAATATTATCTCGTTCAGAGAGATAATTCCAAGCATGAATGATATTTTTATCAAGGTTGTTGAAGATGCTTCAAAAAAAGTAAATAAAATATCAGGTTTAAACCCGGAAAACTAAAAACAATGTCAAAGATATCTATCATAATTCAAAGAGAATACCTTACCAGGGTGAAGAAAAAATCATTCATTATTATGACACTTCTCGCCCCATTGCTTATGGCAGCAATGTTTATTGTTCCGGTTTGGATCATGTCCCGTGATGATGCCGAAGAGAAGGTTATCGCGGTGGTCGAAGATGAAACAAATATATTCAAAGATGTTATTCCAAACTCAAAATATCTGAAATTTGAGTACCTCGAAGATGCAACACTTGACGACCTTAAAACAAATTTTAGTGATAAAGGATATTACGCGGTACTATACATTTCACCCAAAGTTGCCTATATCCCTAATGCTGTTCAGCTTATCTCTCATAAACAACCACCCCTCGACCTAACTATCCATATAGCCAATGCTCTTGAAAAGGAAATTGAACAGAAAAAACTTGAAACTTATGATATTAAGGACCTTGACAAGATTCTTAAAGCAGTGAGTACAAATATTCATGTTCAAACCATCAAGATAAGTGACGATGGAACAGAAAAAGAAACCAGTACAGGTTTGGCTATGGGTATTGCGTATATTGGTGGATTGCTGATATATATGTTAACCTTTATTTTTGGTGCCCAGGTGATGAGGGGTGTCATTGAAGAAAAAACAAGTCGCGTTGTTGAGGTGATCATATCATCAGTACGTCCGTTCCAGCTTATGATGGGGAAAATTTTAGGAATCGGACTGGTTGGTTTAACGCAGTTCGTTCTGTGGATAATTATTACCGGCATCCTTATCACTGCAGCACAATCATTTCTGCTACCGGATGATGTTGGCCAAACAACCCAGGCAATAACAGAGAACATTATGTCTGCTGCACCTGTTGAACAAACACAAGTACCGTTAGTCCAAACTCAGGAGTTTAATGAAATACAGCAGGTATTTAATTCGCTTCATAATATTAACTGGGGTTTAATACTAAGTAGTTTTCTGTTCTACTTCATGGGAGGATACTTTCTTTATGCATCCCTGTTTGCCGCTGTCGGATCTGCGGTAGATAACGAAACCGATACACAACAGTTTATGATGCCAATTACAATCCCCCTGATTTTGGGACTATTTGTAGCTATGGGTGCTTTTCAAAACCCTGAAAGCTCGATGGCTTTCTGGTTTTCATTTATCCCGT
>JAUWPX010000284.1 GCA_030611395.1 Bacteroidota bacterium
GCCCTGGTTATTTAATCCGGTACCTGCCGCACCCTGGGGTCCTGTCGAACCTATCGGTCCCTGAATTCCTTCAGGTCCCTGCGAACCCTGAATACCCTGGATTCCTTGCGTTCCTTGTATCCCCTGGGATCCCTGGTCTCCCTGGGCACCTGCCTGGCCTTCATCACCCGGTAGTCCCTGCGGTCCTTCAGGACCTTCGTTTCCTTCTTCAGCAAACAGAGCATACGGTACTGATAGCAGTTCAGCTGACCCCATATCAACATATCCGCTTCCGCTTCCATCGTCAACCTGCACATTCAAATAATATGAACCGGATGTCCAGTTTATATCCGAAAAGGTTGCAGCAGAACCGCCACTGTTGGTAGCGGTAGTATCTCCGATTGTGAGGGTAAACAGACCAAGGTCGCTGGTTGTTACCGAATGGATCTCTTCCCATATAAGGGTTCCGGTTTCGCTGCCTTGCAAAAGACCTATCTTTACTTCAAGAGCAGCATTAGCCAGAACAGCATTATCACCATCACGGGCTACTGCCTGGTAGTTGAAGCCTTGCGGTGCCTGGGAAAATAAGGCAGAAGGCAACAGGCAGAAGGCAAAAGAAAAAAGCAAAAAGAATACACCTACGCTAAAGCTTCGGCGTACAAGGAAAGTAAAGAGAAAAGGATTTAGCTTTTTCATGACTAATAAGTTTTAATTGATTTTTCCGGTAAGAAGAAATTTACTCAGGTAATCCGATTGCTTAGTTAAAAATAACATCACAGGCAATAGGTTGGTTAAAAGTAAATTTATGGTGTTTTTTATTAATAACCAAATTAAATGTTGTGAACTACCATATGTTGGTATGAACGACAGGTTTTATATGATAAAAGCTATCCGGGATATCTGTTTTGTGCATGGGAAAATTAAAAGGAGATCTGCTTACAAACCCTTAATCCATCTAATCAGGCGGGGTAACCGGTTAATCCGGAGACCTGGATAATCAAAATTCCTTCCGCCAAAACCTTTGTAAAATCTTGCCAGGTCCTGGTTGTTACTTCCTTCAAAATCCAAAATCAGTTTTTTTCCTGCATTTTCTGCAATAAAACTGTCAATAATCCCATACATGGCCCGTGTTTCCCGTCCTTCTTCAGTATTGGCAGAGAACAGGAAAACAGCACGTTTGTTGTAAGTTATAAAAAATGCTCCGGCAAGAAATTTGTCTTTTGAGTTTTTAGCAACAAGCATCCTGCCTGTTCCTTTATCAAATGCAGTATCCATTACTTGTTTCAATCCGGAATAATGAATATCCCTGATCTTTGGCAGGGTCCTGCCCATATTCAATCTGAACATCCTGATTAAAAGATCGCTATCTTTTCCCTCATTCAAAATAATATTTTCACCATTGAATTTCTTTAGATTTCGAATTGCATTCTCTGAATAATTATTTCGTATAGTTTCAGGATTTTCAGACAGATCAAGTTCAATATTGGTATTCATATCAACCTGAAAATCTTTTCCGGTAATCCTGTTTGCCCGGTTCAGTTTGATATCTGCATACCTGAAACGTTCCGGAATAGCTTCCAGAAAAGGATCTATGTTAATATATTCACCGGGTTTCCTTGAAAAAGCACCCAGTTTCTGGCTGAAAAATGGCTGGTATAAATAACTAATTCCAAATTTCTTTCCGGAAGTAAGCGGGAATACGGTTTCATAATCATTTTCAACCAATGCTTCCCATCCGGGATGAACGGCATCAAGATACCACGAAAGAGCATAAACAAGTCCCTGGGGTGACAGGTTTATACAATCGTCCCATTTTTCTTTATTTATTTCCTCATGCTGCAGGTATTTGATCATACGCTGTCAAGGCTTTTTATCATATCCAGATATACCCTGCTCCATCCCTCCCATTCTCCCTTCTCGCTGAGTGATGAGTTATGCCAGAGACTTATAAATGTCCCATTTACACTCCTGACCCTTTTAATATAAAATTCGATCTTCACCAAAGCTTCCTCCGGTTCAAGTTCCTTATGCTGGTTTAAAGTACCATCCATTAACTGGAACGGGAAAATCTTCAAACCGGTTTGCTCTTCTTTTTCAAGGTCGTAAAAATAAAACGGATCAGCAATCCCTGCCCGGAAACCGGGTTCGGATGCAAACCCCATTGTATAATCTTCTTTGATACCAAGTTTTATCAGATTCCGGTAGGTATCAGGAAACTTAAGCTTCAGAAAATGCTGGCGGCTTCTTTGAACAGGTTCTCCAATAATATTAACCAAAATGTCATACTCCTGTTTCAGTATATCAAAATCTTCATTCGACCGGTAGGAAGGATGAAGCCCAACTCTGGTCCTTTTCGCAAAACTGGTTATCAAATTCCTGTAAGCACGCCCTGAGGGTTTAATATTCTTATCAAATTTCCCGGTTTTCCCAACCTGGAAAAAATATGCCGATTCAACATTGTGCTGTTGATGTATCCTGTGTATCATTTCATAGGTATCATACGGATCTCTTAACTTTCCAAAAACCATCTTCAAACGCTCTTTTCCACTATAAATTCCGAGTCTTGAAGGCGCTTGAATAATAGAACTGAGAGTGCGTAAAATACCTTTATGAGCAAGAGCAAACGGCTGGTCAACATCAATGGTTAATGTTGCACTGAATGATCTCTTTTTCAATTTTAAACGCGGGTATTTGGTTTTCAATAACTCTCCCAGTTCCAGTGCCCAATAGTTTACTACCGGATGATCCAAAAAATCATTCAAGTATGCAATACTGTCACGTGGGTCATAACGACCATGTTCATCAACCTCATGCGGAAGATATTCCTCATAACGTGTAACTATATAGAAAACAGCGGAAAAGGGATCATATGGCATATCAGATTCTGATCCGGTAATAAAAATAACACTTTTATTTTTCCATGAAGGAACATAAATATCCTGTTCGTGGATACCTGTCTCAAAAAGCAAACCGGCAGGTTTGACCCAGACACTATCCGGTATATTGGTTGATGAATAATTTAATTTCGGACCTGTATCCGTCTCAAACGAATCTTTTGAGGATACTATCTGAAAATTTATACCCAGCAACTCATCCAATATCAAACGACTGGCATATTGAAACCG
>JAUWPX010000376.1 GCA_030611395.1 Bacteroidota bacterium
CCGGATCGGTCCAGAAATATGAGCCTGTCCCTCTCCTTTTCCAGGAAATTTAGCCTGGCTTTCTGATTATTTAATTGTTCTTCAAGGTGCCCCATTTTGAGAGTTTTTTATGTTACTCTGATTCTGTAAATCACTCATCTAAATAAAAGACGATTAACTTACCATTTAGTTGCAATTTGGTCTGATTAATTTGATTTTGATAAGGAATAACCTGCTAATTTAATAGATTTTACTGCCAGGATTTTGAGAGGGTTGATCAAAGGTATGCTTATTTGAGACTGTTTTAATACAAGTGAGATTTCGGTGCATCCCGAAATTATGGCACCTGCCCCATTTTCTATCAGATTTGCAACAGACTGGAGAAGGATTTTCCCGGGAATAGTCTTAAAACCCGCTTTAATTCCATTTATACCATATATTGCGGTCATATTTTGTTGCTGATATAAAACATCCGGATTAATTATTTCAAGAGCAACATCCTCAAATGCTTCTTTATAAATAGCAGTTTTATAAACTCCTGAGGTAGTAAGTAACCCATACCTTTTTATTTCCGGATATTTGCATAAAACATACCGGGCTGTTTCTTTTATCATATCAATAACCGGTACTTGTATCTTTTCTTTTATCTGTTTAATAAAAAAATGGGCTGTATTGCATGGTATAAGTATAATGTCAGCTCCCATTTGTTCCAGCTTCAAAGCTCCTTCTACCAGCATATTAACTGGTGAAGGACCTTTACCCAGAATAAATAATGAGCGGTCAGGAATTTTTGGATTATTAACAATTAACACAGGGATATGATCCTGGTCATTTTGTGCTTTCGTATTTTTTATGATCAGACTAAATAATTCAGATGTCGCCTCAGGTCCCATACCTCCGAGAATACCGATTTGTTTCTTCATTAGTTACTATCTTGATGGGATACGATTATATTTCTTCATAATATGTAAAACCTTTTCTATTGGTAATTTTTCGATTTTGTGATCTTTATTACCGAGGGTTGTTTCAGCAGTGAACAGGGAATTGATAATTGCTTCTTCAGTTGCTTCTATAACTGCCAGAAAAAGAGATGACATTTGATCATTTCTGAGAGTTGTAGTTGTAATTACAGATGAATCTGATATATGAGAAATTTTATTTGCTGTAGAAAATGCAATAACATAATCACCACTTCCATTTGAAGATATTCCCCCTGTACGAGCCAGACCAAACATAGATCTTTTTGCCAGTCTTAACAGGTTCCTTGAGTCAAGCGGAGCATCTGTTGCAACGATGATCATACATGAGCCATCCGCCTGTTTCAGGTTATCAGCAAGGTAATACGGATTAAGCTCCTCTCCCACTGGCACTCCATTGATTTGCAGTATTCCTCCAAAATTAGTCTGGACAAGAACCCCAACCGTGTAACTATTCATATTTGCAGGCAGTTTTCTTGAAGAAGTACCAATTCCTCCCTTATATCCAAAACAAACAGTTCCTGTTCCGGCACCAATTGATCCCTGCATAACCTTATTTGAAGATGCGTTTTCAATTGCAGCATTAACATGTCTCTTTTTTATATGTAATCCCCTGATATCATTCAAATAACCATCGTTAGTCTCTCCTACTACAGGGTTTACAGATCTGATATTTTCGTTCTTTTTCAGGCTGTATTCTATCAATGCTTCCGCTGCCACAGGAACACTTAATGTATTGGTTAAGACAATCGGTGTTTCAATATTACCAAGTTCCTGAACCTGAGTGCTACCTGTTAGTTTCCCAAAACCATTTGCAACATAAACAGCGGCAGGAACTTTCTCAATAAAAATATTACCAGGGTGTGGAATAATTGCTGTCACACCTGTCCTGATATTTTTGTCTTTATTTAGTGTAAAATGTCCAACCAAAACACCCGAAACATCGGTAATTGAATTATCCTGACCTGGAGGAAGGACGCCAATGGAAAATCCATAATCTCTGAAAGTCATATATTGAGGAGTTGCATTATAAACAGAACATGTCAGGAGCAGAAGAAGTGAA
>JAUWPX010000341.1 GCA_030611395.1 Bacteroidota bacterium
TGTAGTATGGTCACACGACCGTTCGGGATGGGAATCAGTTTATAACCCGGTCAGGGATATTGCTGGTGATCTGTTCAGTATTAAGGGCAACCATATATTTATGGTAAAGCTTAATTTCTGGTTTTCTGTTTAACTCCTGGATTCACCATTCCCTGCTTGCAAAACAGACTATAAAATCTGGCATGAGAAAGTCTATGCAAAACTTTCAAGATCAAGGCTAAGGTTCTGATGAGCTATAGACAGCAGACTTCGTGTACTTACATCATATGGACATGCTTTTTCACAATAACCCTGGCATTCTTTGCAGACATCTGCATTTTTACCCGGGATTTTTGCATAAAGTTGCATGGCTTCTTTTTCCAGTTTTTTATTCTGGAAATAGTAATTGTACCGCATAATGGTATTTACAGGCAGATGGTGAGGGCATGCTTTTTCGCACTCATTACACCCGATACGGCAGTTCAATGTTCCAAAATGTTCCATATACTTATCCAGGAGGGATGCCTGTGCCGGCTGTAATGTTTGTCCGGATAGTTTCAGATACGGATTAATAGCAGTGATGTTAGGTATATCCAGGCAAACAGTATGTGCCTGCGGATTTGACAGGACAAACAGAGTGGCAGCATCAATTAGTTCTTCCTCTGTGGTCATGCCATATTTTTTAAAATAGGATTTTGCTTTCTCAGCCCGTTCTTTATAACGGTCGCGGTAGGCATAATATCCTTCACCGGGATCTTTTTCCTGATCCTCCAGGTTTTTAACATATTTATCCAGGATATTGTAAATAACTACAGGATTGGATTTTATTATGGCTGTCCCGATATTTTTTTCTTTACAAACTGCCAATACCTTATCTGCCATTGGTGCATTAAAAAAGTTGTATGTCATCTGAAAAGTATCAAATCGCCCATCTTCGGCTGCTGCCATCAGAACCTTTTCGAGTGATTCTTCAGGTGCCATATACCAGGCATTACCATGACATGAAAGACCTGTGAATTTTACTCTGCCCTCTGCTTTCATCTGCTCTACCCCGGCGTGAAACGCTTCATCTTTCAGGATCTTTGTGTTTTCGGCGCTGTGTATCCCCAAACAATCAATATAGTCTGTTCCTAATCGTTCAAGCGCACCTCTGATCCTTTCAACTACCTTTTCCTTACTTTCAAAATTTGTTTCTGTATAGATCTTGCACATAATGAATATCTTCTTCCGGTCAAATTCTTTGAGCACCTTTCCGATAAGACGTTCATTATTACCGTTACCGTATTGTTCACCTGTGTCAACATAATTCACTCCTGATTTTAACAAAGCCCTTAGAACTGCTTCACTTCTTGGTGAACCTGAAGCGATATCAGAGACTTTAAACCCTGTTCTGCCAAAAGTGCTATAGCTTTTTATTTTTAAAATTTCTTCCGGTTCTTTAGTATCCTGATTAGGGAGAAGTGTGCTTTTACCAAATACAGGTGCGCACATAAGTGCTAAAGATGAATTCTTTATAAAATTTCGGCGGTTTGTTTTTTTTCGGCTCATTGGTTTCAATTTTAAAATGTTTTTCAATATAAAAAAAATCCTGATTAATTTACAATTTGTGATTTCGACAATCCTGGGTATATTTAGAGATAATTTGAATTAGTCCAATCTGTATCATCCCTGCCCGTTCCGTTCAGGCGGGCGTGTTCCATTAACCGATAGTTAAAACTAATTATTATGACAACAAGAAGAAATTTTCTAACAAGCCTTGCAATAGCAGGAGCAGGTTTTTCAACATTATCAGCAAAAACTGTATTAGCTGATGAAAAAAAGTCTATTAAAGGTCTTCCTCCCGGGAAACCAAATCCTATTGGTGTATCAACCTATTCATTCTGGCAGTTTAACGGACCAAGGGAAGATGTGCCAATTGAAAAGTGTATTGACCAGGCAGCCCGGATGGGCTTTGATGGTGTTTAGATACTGCTTATGCAAATGACCTCTGAGGATAATGATTACCTTCAGAAATTAAAGCGCCGGGCATTTCATAACGGGCTCGACCTGATGGGGTTTTCAACACACCAGGGATTTTTATCTCCGGATAAGGAGTACCGTGATGAGAACATAAAAAAAACAATTCACCAGATTGAACTTGCCTATAAACTTGGTATTCCTACTATGCGTTTGAATACAGGAAGATGGGGTACGATAAGGTCGTTTGATGTATTGATGGAAAAAAAGGGGATTGAACCACGGCTTGAAGGATACTCGGATGATGATGGTTTCAAATGGGTTATTGATTCAATTGAAAAATGTATTCCGAAAGCAAAAGAATGCGGGGTTGTTTTGGGACTGGAGAATCACTGGGGATTGGGCAGAACTGCAGAAGGGGTTCTTAGGATAGTAAATGCTATCGGGTCTCCCTGGCTACAGGTAACGGCTGATACAGGTAATTTCCTTGAAGATCAGTATGCCCAGTTTGACCAGATTGCACAGTATGCAATGCTTGTACAG
>JAUWPX010000186.1 GCA_030611395.1 Bacteroidota bacterium
TCAGATTAACCTGGTCGAAAGTACAAATAGCTCCAAGGTCAACATAAACCCACTCTTCCTTATTTCCGGCACTCATCCACGCGCTTGTAAAACTAAAGGAAGGAGCTACTTCAACAGGGAAGTTGGCGTTAAAAAGTTCCAGACTACTTATAGTCCACATTTCAACATTCGGAGCACTTAAACTTACCCTATAAAACCGGTTTGTTGAAGGTGATGTTAGCTTTACTGAATTGTTGAACATCCTGAAGCGATTCTCTCCCCCTCTTCCAAAACGCCGTGGTATTGGATTACCGGGATAATCATTCCCGAAAATATATCCCAGATCTTTCCATGTTTGTCCATCATCAGATCCCAATACTTTAATTTCCCAACCCCGTTCATTTTGATCGTTAAGACGCAACCGGGCAGAAAACTCAATACTGTCAATTTCCGGAATATTTTTCCCATCACCCATTTCAAACTGTAACCAGATGGAAGCGGTATCAAAATAAAGACTGGTCATCCAATTATGATCAAACAGCCACTCTCTCTCCCTCTTCTTGAGTATTCCATGTTCACTGGTAGAGGTTGATATCCAATGCGGGATCACAGTATCTTTGATTCCGTCTGTTACAAGTTGGGCTGTCAGGTTGTAGTCGTAACTACTTGAATGGTATGCAGGTCTGTTGTAAGCCAAATTACGGTAGTTTGAATTATCAATATATATCTCAGGGGAATAATCTTCATTTTTATTTCCCGGATATTCCCCGGGACCTCGGTGATAATCACCTGTATTAACAGTACACATTGGTAGCAGAAGGAACAACCCTGAAAAAACAGCAAACAAGGCAGGTTTTTTTGAAAATAATAGGATTGATGGATGAATTGTAAATATTTTCATGGCCTAAATAAGTAAGTTAGTTTATAAATTTTTGGATTTTATATATTGAATTATATATTTTTTTTCTTCACAGAAGCTTTAAATGTATATGTAAATATAATAAATTTATAACCAAAAAGTATCCCGAACAGGATCATTTTATTATCATTCATCCTGGTTAAGCGTTTTGAAAAAAATAATTATTTTATCCGCTATCATTTTGAATGGATACCTTTAATAGCCGCAGTATCTGTTATCCTCGGAAATACAAAAGAGATTATAATTAATTCCGTTCCCTCAGCTTTAGGCGGAGGAATACTGGGAGTTCTTATTATTGGTCTCTTCGCATGGTGGTGGTATGATAAATATTACATTCAACATTCTTCTAAATAGTTACGTGTTACGGGTTCACGCTTTTTCGCCCTTTGCCCTTTGCCCTTTGCCCTTTGCCTTCTTCCTTACTCCTGTCTTATTGTATCAGCCGGGTTTCGTGAGGATGCTGAAATTGCTTTGGAAGTAGTTATAATCAAGGTAAGTAAAAGTGTAATCAAACCTGCAAAAAGGTAAGGAGTCCAGTTAACAGCTGTTTTCTGTGAGAAATTTTGCAACCAACTATTTGTTACAAAATATGCAAATGGCCAGGCAATCAGGTTTGCAACCAGGATCAGGCGGATAAATTCATTGGATAATAACTTTACTACATCCGGTATTTTAGCCCCAAAAACCCTTCTTACACCAATTTCTTTAGTTCTCTGTGCAGCAAGAAAAGAGACCAGGCCAATTAATCCAAGAGATGCAATAAACAATGCAAGTATTGTTAATATCACCGAAAACTTGCCAAATTTAGCTTCGTTTTTATAAAGATTATCAAGTTCAGTGTCGAGAAAAGAATACTCGAAGGGACGTGTTGGTGCAAACCGGTTCCATTCATTTTTAATTGATGCCAGTGTTTTTTTGTATTTATTAGTATTTATTCTTATGGCTATATAACGGGTAAGGCCTGCAGCTGCGTCTGGGTTTTCCAATAAATCCAGTATAAAATTGTTAATAGGTTTATGGAGAGAAAGAATATGGAAATCCTTAAAAACTCCAATAACCTTTTCCTTTCCATCAGAAATAATGCTTTTGCCAATGGCTTCTTCATTAGTCCATCCAAGGTTTTTTACCATCTTCTCGTTAATCATTATTGCATGAACATTATCGGAACTTATTTTTTCAGAAAATGACCGGCCTTCTACCACTTCAATATTAAATGTTTCAATAAAATCATGACGCACCATAAACATTGGATACCAGTATGTTTGGTTATTTGATAAACCTTCGATTATTACTTCACGGGTGTTGTGATTGACCCCAATAATATCCTCCATTCCTGTAACATATTCAACCTCAGGATATTTTAACAAATTTTCTTTAAATATGTCATAGTTAATTACTATTTGTCTTACTGTTGGAATTAGTATGATCTGGTCCTTTTTAAACCCAAGGTCGGCATTCCTAATAAATTTTAATTGTGAAAAAACAACCAGAGTGCCAATAATCAGAGCAATAGAAATAGAAAATTGTGTAATTACGAGGATCTTACGGGCGAGCCCGCTTTTGGTACCTTTGCTTAATTTTCCTTGCAAAACAGCTACCGGTTTGAATGATGAAAGAAAAACAGCCGGGTAGCCTCCTGCAATAAAACCGGTAAAAATAGCTACGAATATTGCAAGAAGAACTCCCACCGGCTGCAATAGCAAACCCTGATTAATACTTTTTCCTGTAAAGTGATTAAATAATGGTAGAAACGACTCTATTATTATCCCTGCAATAGCAAGTGCAATCAGGCTCTGAATAATTGTTTCACCAAGAAATTGAGCAGTTAGCTTACGCCTGCTTCCTCCAAAAACCTTCTTTATCCCAATTTCCATTGATCTTGAAGCCGAATTAGCTGTTGTCAGATTCATGAAATTTATACATGCAAGTACAAGTACTATGAAAGCAATTGCAGATAAAATATAAATGTATAATATGTTACCATTTGGATGCATTTCATAATCATGATGCGACTCAAGATGAATGTCTAATAATTTTTGTAAATAGAGTGTTACATCCTGATCAGACAGGTCAGAATAATGGTTCAGGTAGAAATCAGGAAGTTTTTCTTCCAGGATGTCAGGTGAAGAATTTTCATGTAACAGCACATATGTCCAGCAGGGATTCCAAACCCAGGTCCGGGGCAGCTCTCCCCCACTCAATTGGCGAAATGTTGACATTGACCCCAGCATATCAAATTTGAAATGTGATTGTGAAGGCACATCTTCAATAACACCTGTAACTTCAAAATTCAGACCCTCTTTTGCCACTAATATTTTTCCAATAGGATCTTCCTTGCCGAAATACCGTTTAGCAGTTGAGGATGTAAGAACAATTGTATTGGGACTGTTTAATGCAGTAGCAGGATCACCCTTGACGAAAGGGAATGTGAATATGTTAAATACAGTTGAATCGACCAGGAAAAAATTTCTTTCATTAAATTTTACAATATTGCTGGTATCTTCACGATACTCAAAAAACACTTTAGAAAGCTGGAAATCAAAGAACCTACAGGTGCTCTCCACAATATCCGGATAGTCAAATTCCAGAGCTGGTGCCAAAGGAAATGAACAGGTAGCAGCATCCTCATTTACGTTATTTGAATTATACAGACGATTAACCCTGTATATACGGTCTGCATTTTCATTGAATTTGTCATAACTCGTCTCGTCGTTAATGTATATCGCAATAAAAATATAACTAGCTAATCCAATAGCCAGTCCTCCAATATTTAAAATAGAGTATTTTAAATGACGAGTAATATTCCTGTAGGCGATTATGAAATAATGTTTTATCATAACGAAAACCTGTTTGAAACTTTATCTACTTTGAATATACAGCAAATATAATGCTAAAATTGTTATATTTTTAATTTTCAGTTCATTGCATAAATCAGCGATATTCATACTAATACAATAACTGTTATATTAGCGTACATTCCGGTGTACAGTAACGTACACTACTCACCTATTTTTGTCTAATCAATATTATTATTACTTTAGCAGTGTTTCTTCTTCAAGAAACTTTTTAGCCTGCATTATTCATAAATATTAAATTTTCCAATATTTCTAAGTAATGTAGGTTAACCCCGATTTAGAAAATGTTGGTGTTTCAGTTTTCTGAAACCCTTACATTTACTTAATCGTCAGAATAATTCATCAAAATTCATGAA
>JAUWPX010000059.1 GCA_030611395.1 Bacteroidota bacterium
TATGTCGCCAAACTTTAAGTGATATTTGATTTTCATCGTACTGTGCCTTTCCAATAGAAAGAGCTTTTACATCTGTATGATTTGCATACAAAGCATCAATTTTGTCATAATCATTAACAGAAATAATCGGTTGGTGAGATAAATGTTTCGGTGATTCCATATTTTTTAATTTAATTGTTCATTTTTTATTGGTCGCTGTCGTTTCTTAGGGTGACGGCTAACTTGTTTATAATGGGAATAAACTTCACCTAAATACTCCGATATTTCAGGATAAAGAGGAAGTTTGTTCCATTTTATTACAAATATAAATCAAAAATCCATGTCCTCCCAAGGACTATTTATGCATAAAAATACTTATTCAGTTTACATGTGTGTTCACCCCGTTGGATTCTTTCAGGTAATTCCTTATTCTGTTTTTAAGGCAGATCTTACCATTTCCTGATTTTAAATAATATCACATTCCTAAATGTTTAAATGCTTCATAGACGAGAAATGCCGGCCAAACAATAGCTTTTAAGATTCCTAATACACCCATCCAGAAGCCAGTGGCATGGGAAATAAAATAAACTGCAGCTCCAATAAGCCCCAAACCATAAATTGCACTTGAAGGGGCACTACATTGAATTTCTTGTTTCATGATCTTTTCTCCTTTATTTAATATTTGATTAGTAAAAATGTATTTTTTTAGAGTTTTTCAATTTCATATTTTGGAATGCAATCGACAAAATCCTTACTATCATTAAATAATTTATCTTTCCCGAATAGTTCATCAATTGACATGACATCATAAAACAACTTTCCATACAGTTCTTCGCATGGAAAAGTTTTTATTTCAATCATAGTTGTTTAATTACTATGTCTGAATTTGAGTTTACCTGGTAATTCTTGCCACAATGGCTAAATGAAACAGGTTCGGTTCCTTTGTTAATGATGTGCAGAATATCATGTTTTACTATTACTTCGAGCAAATTGCTTTTCCAATAAAGAGGATAGATAATCTGAGAAATTTCCTTCGGTAGTTTTGGTTCAATTCTCAATTTTCCACCAACCATACGTAACCCTCCAAAGCCACAGACAATGATTTGCCACACCCCGCCCAGGGATGCACCATGTATTCCATGATCGGAAGATTTCATATTCATTCCCAAATCAATAGTTGCTGCCTGCCGGTACAAACTGTAAGATAATTCACGATTGCCCAGATCATTTGCCAGGATTGAGTGTATTGAAAAGCTTAATGATGAATCGTGTAATGTCCTG
This sequence comes from Bacteroidota bacterium, assembly GCA_030611395.1. Lineage (GTDB taxonomy): Bacteria > Bacteroidota > Bacteroidia > Bacteroidales > VadinHA17 > JADFUQ01. The sequence goes on from JAUWPX010000059.1 coordinate 1,261, forward strand.
GCTTCGTAGTAATTAAAATTAGCCTGCTTTACTTCAGGACTAAATTTATTTTCAAGCAGATACATCAGCATTACAACAGATGCTTGTTTTGTAACCTGCATCTTGCCTACCTGACTCAAACTATAATCCAGAAATATAGATCCTACATGCTCCTGGTTTTTATATTTGGTCAGATCAATATCCGTCAGAGTTAAATAAGTATCATCTTGCGGGATGATCCTGTTTTCATTTGGATGAGGGAGGTAAATGAGGGGAAGTTTTTCTTCCAATTCTATGATTTCACTTTCGAGATTCAATATAGGATCAAGCCTGGAAAAAATCTCAAACTTTCCGTCTTTCAATAAATGATAATAATGAATTGCATTTTCGATGCACCAATAGGCGGTATAATTCGTAAACGCATCGTTATTTACGTGCTCTTTGTATTCATCAGGGCCAATAACTTCATTGATATAATACTGTTTTTTGTCGTTATTCCACTGTAAACGGCTGCCCCAGAAAATCCCGGTATCCAACAGGATCTCATACCCGTATTTGTCCATAAAATCTTCATCGCCGGTTACCTGGTAATATTGCCAGATAGCAAAAGAAATATCCGAAGTGATATGCTGTTCAATAAATCCACTCCAGATTTTGGTAGATTCACCTGTTATGATATCAGCTGCACCCCAAACCGGAGTTACTTCGCCATCATCAGCCCATGCCGATTCCCATGGAAACATTGCTCCTTTATACCCGTTTTCAATGGCTTTTTTACGTGCTCCATTAATAGTATTGAAGCGGTATTCCAATAAACTTCGTGCAATTTGAGGCTGTGTGAATGTAAAAAAGGGTAATATAAATAATTCAGTATCCCAGAAAGAATGTCCTTTGTAACCTTCTCCTGAAAGACCTTTAGCACCGATTCCCATCCGGTTGTCGTTCGCTGGCGTCATTATTAACAAATGATATTGTGCAAACCTTATTGCCAGCTGATTAAAATCGTCGTTACTTTCAACTTTAATGTCAATCGCGTTCCATTTTTCAGCCCACACTTTTGCCGAAAGATGTTGCAGCGCGTTGTATCCCGAATCGCTCGTAGATTTAAGTTGTTCAATCGAATACTCTTTCAATGACTTCAACGATAATGATTCAAACTTTTTGTCGCGGGTAGTGTATATATTAGATATTTTTTCAAGTTTAATGGTTTGATTTACCTCCACATCTGTATTATAAATCATAAAGACTTTTCGCCTGTCCATTTCAAAACGGGAGGTTGCTTCAGCACCATCCAAAGAAACTGAGTGAGCAGTATTGTGTATAAAAGTGATTCCGGATTGCGTAGTTTGTTGCAGCATCTGCACATATTTTTTGTCGAAAATCCGCTTCTCTCCTTCGTGAAAATGCTGCGCACCGCTGTTGCTCATTTGCCCGTTGATACCGCTATCAAACTGTATTTTTGCTGATTGATTCAATGCCTTGATTTTAACTTCAGCAGCCATCAAATGCAAATTATCAAACGAAATAAATCGTTTAAAGGAAAACTGAAATGCTTTTCCTTCCTCGTTTTTCCAGGTAAATTCCCGGGTTACTTCGCCGGTTTTCAGGTTGAGTGTCCGATGATAATCTGAAAATGAGCCTTTGTCTAAACTAAACAATTTGCCATCAATCCGGATATCTATATTTAAAACATCGGCTGCGTTCGGTAGTTCTGTAACATCGTATTCGTCAAACTTATTAAATGTACCGGATACAAATGTGTTGCGCACCTGGTTTATGTACCTTTCCTCCGTGGCCGTGCGCATTCCCATATAGCCATTACCCTGGCAAAAAATGGTTTCACATTTCCCCTGAAACCGTGTATCAAAATCATTTTCTGTAACAAGCCAATTCTTTAAGGCTCCCGTGCCTTTATTATATAACATCATATTTTATCCAATTTTGGTTTTTAGCTTATTACTACAAAATACTTTCTTCTGTTTCAACATCAAAGAAATGAAGCCTTTCCAAATCTATTCCTACTGTAAGTTTTTCTCCGGGGATATGTGCATTTGAAGAACTGCTTCTGTAGGAATAAATGGTATCCATTCCGTTTAATCTGAAATGGTTATACGATTCGCTTCCAACATTTTCAACTACCAGTATTTCTATCTCCACATCTGTTGATAAGCGTCTTTCTTTTTCCAACCCTTTGTCATATACATATTCCGGGCGGAAACCCATGTCTACCCTTTTACCCAAATATCTTTCCATAGAAACCTGCAATGGCGGGGGTATAGAAAATTTCATCCCCTGGGCTACAAAATAGAGTCCTTCTTCTTTTACAATTTCACCTGACACAAAGTTCATTGCCGGGCTTCCTATAAAACCTGCCACAAACTTATTTTTAGGATGCCTGAATAAATTTATCGGGGAGTCTGTTTGGTGTACCACTCCATCTTTCAGAATCACAATTTTATCACCCATCGCCATAGCTTCTATCTGATCGTGTGTTACATATACCATGGTGTTTTTTAATTTGCGGTGCAAAGTTTTTATTTCGGTTCGCATTTGAACACGCAATTTGGCATCAAGGTTCGATAATGGTTCATCAAACAAAAACACATCGGGTTTCCGCACTATTGCTCGTCCTATGGCTACCCGTTGGCGTTGTCCACCCGACATTTCTTTAGGTAAACGGTCAAGGTATTCTGTTAATCCCAGAGTTTCTGCAGCATCCGTAACCCTCTGATAGATTTCGGCTTTTAGCATTTTTTTCAACTTTAATCCAAAAGCCATATTATCATATACAGTCATGTGCGGGTACAAGGCGTAATTCTGAAATACCATTGCAATATTTCTATCTTTCGGATGAACAGAATTCATAAGTTTCTCATTAAAAAACAGGTCCCCTCCCGAAATATCTTCCAGGCCTGCAATCATTCGCAAAAGTGTTGATTTCCCACATCCCGATGGCCCTACCAATACCACGAATTCTCCTTCCTGTATTGAAACATCAATTCCTTTAATTGCATAATGATTGTTGGGATAAGTTTTCTGCAAATTTTTTATTTCGATGGTTGCCATTGGTTCTTTTTATTTTGAAATGAGTACTTATTTCTTATTGTTCGTGCCTCTGAATTATTCTTTGCCACCTGTTGAAGCAACTCCCTGTATAAAATATCTTTGAAAAATGATAAATATGATTAAAGTAGGAATAGAAACCAGGATGGTTCCTGCCATAATTGCCGGCCAATCGGTAAGTAATTCATAGCGTAATGACGCCATCCCGACAGGCAACGTAAACATTTCACTGGTATTGGTGGCTATTAACGGCCACATAAACTCATTCCATGTTCCCTGAAATGTGTATATAGCTACGGCTGCCAGAGCCGGTTTTGAGTTTGGGATAAATACTTTCCAGAACATTTGAAAATAGTTGCAACCATCAATCAAGGCAGCTTGCACCAGATCTTTGGGCATAGTTTCAAAGAATTGCTTCATCAGGAAGATATTGACAACAGATATCATTCCTGGTAAAATGAGACCCGGATAAGAGTTGATCATTCTAAATTCATTAATGATCAAAAATTTTGGGATAATCAGGATAATACCCGGAATCATCAGGCTCGCCAGCATGGCTCCGAAAATGAGATTTTTGCCCCTGAATTCCAGTTTTGCAAATGTAAATCCTGCCAGGGCCGAAAAGAAAACATTGGTAACAGTCTGGCAAGCAGTAATTACGACACTGTTAAACAGCCAGGTTGCAAACGGAAGATCTTTCCAGATGTAAATATAATTCCTGAGTGTCCAGCCTGAGTTTACTATCTGGCCAGGTTGATTAATCAGGTTTTTATTGTCAGAAAAAGAAACAATTACGGAGAAGATAAATGGTCCCAGATAAACCATTGCCCCCAAACTTAGTATTGTAAATAAAAGAATTTTCTGAATTTTAATTGCTCGCATTTTTTATCTTAATTTGAAACAACTGGAACTCTGATCTTAACGTGGGTGTCCATGATTTTATATTTTTCTAATATGGATTTGGCGGAAAATATTTTTTTTGAATAACAGTAACTATCATTATAATTCCTGCCAGCACAATAGCAGTTGCGGCGCCATATCCCAATCTGAAATATCTAAATGCGTTCTGATACACATAATATGCCATCGTTGTAGTGGCATTATTCGGGCCACCGTCGCTCATTACAAACACCTGGTCGAATACCTGGAAGCAACCTATCAGACTCATTACCACCACAAAATAAGTAACCGGCCGCACCATTGGCACAGTTATATGCCAGAATTGTTGCCTCCGCGATGCACCTTCAAGTTTAGCTGCTTCATATAATGAATTGGGAATATTTTGTAATCCGGCTAGGAAAGAAACCATAAAGTATCCGGAGGTAGTCCAGATATTAAGCATCATAATGGAAATTAGGGCTGTATGGGGATTAGTAAGCCAGTCGTTAGCTGCAAAACCAAAATTTCCCAGGATAGAATTGAGTAACCCCTCCTTGGAATATATGGCTACAAAAATGATAGAAGTAACTACCGACGAAGTAACCGCCGGTATGTAAAAAGCAGTACGAAAAAAAACTCTTCCGCGAATTTTCTGATTCATAACAAAGGCCAGAAACAATGCCAGCATGGTTTGTATCGGAACTACGCCAATGGTGTACAAAACAGTATTAAGCATTGCTTTGTAGAAAATTTTATCGCCAAAAATTTCGATGTAATTGTTTACACCCAAAAAATTTTGCTGCGATGCCATTAATTCCCAGTTGAAAAAACTAATGCCCAAAGAAAATAAAATAGGGATAAATACAAATATAGCAAGTAACATCAATGGGAAAAACAGAAAAGTGAATGCCCAGAATTGTTGTTCTTTTTTAGTACTGCTATTTCTTTTCATTTTGATCTTTAATCCGTAGCCTGATACCATCTTTTTTAAAACAGAACGAGTAACAATTTTATTAATTTATTTCTTTATTCTTAACGATTTCATATCATCTTCCATTTGCTTAAGTTTTTGCGGGATATCAGCTTCCTCATAAAAAATTGCCTGCATTGCAGATTGTGTGATCGAATACCAGCGTTCGTTATATTCTACCTGAAAAACCTTGGCGAAATCCACGCTTCCCATAAAGTATTTATATTCAGGATGATTGATATAATCAAGCTGTGCAGCAATACTTTTGCGTGTAGGCATTGCAATACCGGTACTCGTCCATACTTTCATTCCTTCTTTTCCTGTGAGGTAACTCAATAACTTCCATGATTCTTCTTTGAGCAAATTTTCTTTTGGTGAGCTGTATGAAACGGTAAAAGCAATGGTTGCCATTTGTTTCCCTTTTGGCAAAAAAGCAACTTTATAATTTACGTCTGTGTACTGATCTTTGAGCTGTGGAACAAACCATCCTCCGGAAATCACCATTGCGGCACGTTTCCTGCCAAAAACTTCTTCTGTATTATTCATGCTTACGTCAGTTGGAATGGTGGCAATGTTTTTTTTGTATAATCCGTAATAATATTCCAAAGCTTCCAGAAATTCCGGTGTATTAAGAGTGAGGTTTCCGTCTTTATCCTGAAAACTGCCCATATTCTGAAACACAAAAGGCATCAGTTTATCGATAGAGGGTTCTACTACAATACCATATTGGTCTATTTTCCCATCGCTATTTGCATCTTTTGTTAATTTCCTTGAAAATTCTTCCAGTTCTGCCCAATCTTTTGGTGGATCGTTGATGCCGGCAGCTTTGAACATATCTGTATTATAGAACAAGACAAAACAACCAAAATCTTTTGGGATTCCATAAATTATTCCATTTTTAGTGAAAGCATCTAAGAACTGCGGGTAGAAATCATCTATATCGAAGCTGGTATCTTTATCTATATATTCATTGAGTGGCTGTAATACATCATATCTGAGATAAGAAGGAGCGACAAAATCTTTGATATAAAAAACCTGAGGAGCAGAGTGTGTTCCCAGCATCAATTGTATTTTCTCGGAATAATTTCCCGGAATCAATTCAAACTTCACATTATACTCAGGATACTTCTTTGAAAAACAATGAAGCAAAGAATCTGTTAGCCTTTTTTCAGAAGGGCTTGATTGCCAACTCGAAAACCTGATAGTATTTTCCTTATCTCTGATACAGGAAGCAATCAAAGCTAAAGAAAAGGCCAATATTAAATATTTTAGTGTGCTTTTTACCATAAAAAAGACAAATTGGATTATTAAGACTTAGCCTGAATTATTCATTTTTGTATTTTAATTTCCTGTACAATATAGGCAGAATCCTCTGTGAACACAAATAGTCCCTCCGCAATCATTACAAGCCCACCGTTCATCCTCTTTACAAACAAATTTTTCCAATCCATTCTCCCT
>JAUWPX010000347.1 GCA_030611395.1 Bacteroidota bacterium
ACTCAAAGAATTTTTAAACGTATAATCCCCGGAAAGAGAAAGCATAATGGTTCCGGAGTTATCTGAAAAATTTTCTTTTGGCCGGAACCAGCTCATTTCGCCTCTAAATCCTGCACCACTGATATCTCCCGCCCACCCTGCACCTAATACCCAATCTTCACTATTCAGTATTCCTCCCAGGAACTGAAAATCATATCCCCACCGGTTAAACCGGTAAAGTCCTGCCGCGGTGATATTATCATTCCTGTCTATTTTAACAGCAACTTGTGCCATCGAGGAAAACCCGGTATTATATTGTACCAGAACTGCATCACTACCCGGTTTTTCAATATAATCGAAATCAAAGAAGGAATAAGCATTAAAAATATCATTAGGATTCCAGGCAAAAGTCCGGCTCCAGTTGATCCGCTGCCTTCCTGTTCGTATTTGTAATTTCCCGAAATATAAATCCAGATAAGCACGGTCTATGTTACTGTTCAGCACAAATGAGTTTTCTTCCAGTATATTGACTGACATATTCATCCATCCCTGATCCTGTTCAACCATAGTATTATACCCTGGAATCATTTTCATAAAATCGCCATATATAAAACGATTCCTCATTTCTACAGTGGCGGTAGCGTTATCAGAAATAAACCATTTAAAATTCAGCCTGTTATGTATTAACTGATCTGAAAGCCAGTTTTCATCAATCTCTTCAAACATAACCGTCTGCATATTGCTAAGATATCCTTTGAAAGAAAAATTGCTGTTTTGTGCAAAAGATTTGTTTGGAAGTATCAATAGTATAATAAACAATATAATTGATTGATAGAACTTCATATTTAAAGCTTTAATTTAATTAATAAGTTGGCAGTTGGCAAAAAGCAGTTGGCAATATCGGGATATTTCCCTTTCACTATTTCGGACGATACTTCTCGGGATTTTTCACCATGTGATTCAACATTCGTCCCACTTCTTCTGACTTGTTAATAAGTTCCATATATTCCTCTTGAGATATATACTTACAATCCTTTGCAAAATCAAGTGATACCTGAGTTTCAGTGTTCTCCATATCTGCATCGCTCATTTTACTTGAAAAATGTTTTGGATATTGCCGTTTCCTATACCCCTCTCCAATTGCTCGACAAATAGCACGAGAGGATCTTCTGATTTGATCTGTTAATTCAAACTTTTCTTCTGAAGGAAACTTTTTTGTGATATTAAAAATATCCATTCCAAAACAAATGCTTTTTTAAAAACTGTTAAATCTCTAAAACTTCCTGCCATAATTTATCTTTTTTCAACTTAATATTTATTTCGCTTTTTGCCAACTGTTTGCCAACTGCCCTTTGCATTTTTGCCAACTATTCTTCCCAATTTGCCAACTGCCTTTTGCATTTTGCCAACTATTCTTCCAATTAGCGATCCTCATCAGATTTAACTTTTCCATCTTCAATTGTTATAACCCTTCTGGCTTTTTTCACTACCCTGGCATCGTGAGTGGAAAAAATAAAAGTTATATTTTCCTCTTTATTAAGATTTTCCATTATATCAAGTAAAGTTTCTGTTGACTTTGAATCAAGGTTTGCAGTTGGCTCATCAGCCAGGATAAATTTTGGTTTTGAAGCTAATGCACGTGCAACAGCCACTCTTTGTTGCTGACCACCTGATAATTTGGATGGACGGCTGTTCATTCGTTCTTCAAGACCTACAGCCTTAAGCAGTTCCAGTGTACGGCTGTTACGTTCCTTCTTGCTTTTACCCTGCAGGTGCATAATGAACTCTACATTTTCTTTTGCAGTCAGCACGGGTATAAGGTTATATGACTGAAATACAAAGCCAATATTATTCATTCTGAAATCAGTTAACTTCCTGGATTTAAGTTCCCATATATTCTGCCCATCAACAAATACTTCGCCTGAGGTTGGATGATCCAGGCCTCCCAGCATATTTAGCAATGTGGTTTTACCGGAGCCTGAAGGACCGACTATAGCAGCAAATTCTCCCTTCTCAAAGTTCAGGTCAATTCCATTAACGGCTTTTACCTCAACGCCCGAACCGTCATAGATTTTTGTCAGGTTTTTTATTTCTATTATACTCATAGTGTTATATTTATAGTTTCTAATTTTCTTCTATTCCATTCGTAATGCTTCTGCCGGATCATATTTTAAAGCCTTATACGCCGGATACAGAGCAGCGATGATGCCTGTAAAAATCACAAGTATGGTAACATTAATAACCATTTCAGATTCAAGACTACAATAAACCAAAGTATCATACCCAAGCTGGGAGTATCCTTTTGCCCACCTTGAAAGGTTTATTGCATGAGTTTCAAAATATTTTGATATCAGACTACCGACGATTAGACCTGCAACGCCCCCAACCAAGGATAACTGCACTGTTT
>JAUWPX010000026.1 GCA_030611395.1 Bacteroidota bacterium
AAAATCAATAAACCTGATGGAGTCTGAAAATAACGATTACCACATTAGTATTTTTAAGCCAACTACCGATAGCGCCAGGAGAAACAGGAACATGATTGTTCAGTTTGTTTTAATCTGGGCTGTTGCCATTTTCGGCTTTCAAATTCTTTTAAAAATTCTGGAAAAACCTACACCCGAACCGGCTTACACTGTATATGAAACCTACTGGGATGATATACAAGCGGGTAACCTGCAAATTACTAATCTTCAGAATGTAAGTCAGTCTGCCCTTTCTGTTCTCGGAAAAATCGCAATTGATCCCGGACACAGACAAGCACTTGATAATGCTGTTAGCTGGATGGCATATAATATTGCCGACACTGTTCAAAAACAGAAACTAATTGTTACAATTAAGGAATTCGAAGATATTGCAGCAGTAACATTGAATATTACTGATGATACATATGTTGCAAAAAAGAATCAACTCATACCGGTACTCAGGGAAATATTTAACCTTCACCCGCTTGATGTCAGGGGGAAAATTGCAGCCCTGGAAGTTAAATCCTCATTAATGGAATCTTTTGATGTTGATAGCAGGAAGATCTTTGAAGAGGCTATGGAATTATACCTTATCCATAACAGGTCAGTACTGACCGATACAAAATTCCTTGGTTTTCCATTTCACTATTTCTATACCGCTGTATTCCTTTTAATACTGTTTATAGGACTGTGCTGGCTCTATTGTGTCAGAACAGATATGTTTAATAAGAAGTATGGAATAGAGGATTAAACTTTTCCTTAATGCATAATAAAAATCTCCTTATATGAAAAAGAAATTATTACCAATATTATTATTATTATTGATTCCATCGATTTTGAATGCAGCCACAGCCGGTACTCAGTTGGAAGGGGGCTTTAAGGTTGGCCCTGCAATTATTTTAATAACTATTCTTGTCCTGTTTGTAATGGTCGGTATTATATTTCGGGCAAAGGATACTACTGACTTCTATGCTGCAGGAAGAAGTATATCAAAGGTAGGTTCAGGGATGGCTATTGCTTCAAACTGGATGAGTGCAGCATCATTCCTTGGAATGGCAGCACTTATGTACGGATCAGGTTATCATGGTCTGGCCTATGTAGTGGGCTGGACTGGTGGTTATGTTCTTCTTCTGATTCTAATGGCCGGACAGATCAGAAAATATGGAAAATATACTGCTGCTGACTTTATTGGCGACAGGTATTACTCAAAGGGTCTAAGAGCTGCAGGAGCAATTATTGCAATATTGATTTCTATTTCTTATTGTGTCGGACAGTTTGGTGGAATAGGCCTTATGTTTAAATGGGTAATGGGAATAGATTACACACTGGCGGTTATTATCGGAGGAACAGTTGTACTGACATATACGCTTATCTCCGGTATGCTTGGTGTAACCAAAAATATGCAGATACAGTATGTTATAATAATAATTTCATTTATAATCCCGCTTTTTATTCTTACAGCCAAATTCGATTATTTCTGGTTGTTACCGCAGATAGGTTATGGCTCAGTTGTTTCCGATGTTGTTGCAGGGTTACCAATTAATGAAATAAAGGAACTTTTCAATTCCCTTGGACATGATTATGCCATCGTTCCTGCCCCGGAATTTGCTATGCCATGGGATCCGTCAACAGGAAAAACATTCTTCCAGTGGATTGCAATTACTTTTTCACTGATGATCGGTACTGCAGGCTTACCACATGTTATCCAGCGTTTTTATGTAGTGCCAAAAGCCAGGGATGCCAGGTGGTCAGTAGTATGGGGACTATTCTTTATCTGTATTCTTTACTGGAGCGCACCGGTCTATGCTGTCTTTGGTAAGATCCTGTCTGCACATCCCGAGGTTGGTACACTTGCCAAAGATGCTATTGTAGTTTATACAGCCCAGCTTGGAGATATACATCCATTAATTGTTGGTTTCCTTGCTGCAGGTGGTGTATCAGCAGCATTCTCAACGGTTTCCGGTTTGCTGGTAGCCGGATCATCTGCATTTGCACACGACCTGTACTTTAAAGTAATAAATCCGGACGCAAGTCCCAGGAAACAATTACTGTATGCCAGAATTGGCACCGTACTTATGGCTATTATTGTTACACTACTGGCACTCAAGAACTTCGCTTTGATAGGTCAGCTTGTAGCAGTTGCCTTCTCCCTTGCCGGATGTACAATTTTCCCCCTGTTCCTGTTAGGTATATGGTGGAGTGGTTCTAATAAACAAGGTGCAATTGCCGGATTGATAACCGGTAGTACTGTTTCAGTAATTGCTATCACTTATTTTATCGCCGGAAAATCAGGGCTTCAACTACCTGCGCACGATTTTATCAGTTACTGGCTTGAAGCATGGTATTTCGCCTGGATTGGCGCACCTCTGGCAATACTGGCTAATATTATTATTTCAAAACATACTAAGGAAACACCTCTTGAGATCAGGCAATTCCTGATCGAGAAAGTACATAGTTAATGGGGATATTTGCAAATAGATCAACAAGGGCACTCATTCTGATAATGATTGTCCTTGTTATAACCGGCATCCTCATAGCAAAGTTTTATTACGGGAATATCAACAAATCGCTTGATCCCCGTGTTGTGAAAGCCAGGGAGCTTTATGCTAAATATAACAGCTACGCGCAAGAAGGAAATTATTATAAGGTTTTTGCCCTCCTTGATTCAATTGAAAGTATTTACCGGGCTACTACACATTACGAGGGTTCATTTGAGTTGGGAGTTTTGTATAATAACAGGGCTGCTGCACTGTTGACTATCTCAATGTTTGCAGACAGTATCCCAATGGAATACAATCCATATTCTGATTTGACTGTCGATTCACTTGTTACACTTGCTGAAACAAATGTCCTGAAAGCAATTTCAGTGTATGATAACTTGATAACAGTGTTCTCAGGAAAATCACATGAACAGATCTCTGAGATAATAGAACCCAGGTTTATGGAAGGATTTGAAAGTATTGCACCGGATTTAAAAACTAAATATCTGGTTGCAAGAACAAAGGATATTGAAAAAGCTATACTGGAAAATGACAGAAGATTATCAGTATGTTATACCAACCTGGGCATTGTGTTAAGACACAGAGAACAGTATAAACAGGCAGTGGAACAGTACAAAAAAGCACTTGAATTGTGGGACAGGAACCTTAACGCTGAAAACAACCTGAATTATTTACTGGGCAAACCTTTAGTAAAAAGAAATTTTATTCAGAAATTATTCCCGCCGGAACGTGATCAATAATTAAATAACTAAAAAATATCGAATGAAACGCATAGTAGTACTACCTTTACTCTTATTATCAAACCTGGCAATTTTTGCACAGGAAAAATCCGACTTTGGTATAAAATTTTCCGGTTTCGTTAAAAGTGATTTCTTTTTTGATTCACGCCAGACCGTCGCCGCACGGGAAGGTCATTTCCTTTTATGGCCATCTCCTGAAGTTCTTGATGAACCCGGGAATGATATAAATGCTAAAACTAATTTCAACTTCCTGGCAGTACAATCAAGATTAAAAGGAACAATTAGTGGTCCGGATGCTTTTGGTGCTAAAACTTCGGGAGTAATTGAGGGTGATTTCTTCGCCCAGGCAAATGATAACATCAACCTGTTAAGATTAAGGCATGCTTTTGTTAAACTAAACTGGACAAATCTTGAGGTGCTTGCAGGTCAGTACTGGAATCCTCTGTTTATAACAGACTGTTTTCCTGGTACTGTTTCATTCAACACCGGAACACCATTACAGTCATTTTCCAGGAATCCCCAACTGAGAATCACATATAATACCGGGAGCCTTAAGCTAACCGCAGCAGCTCTGTCTCAACGGGATTATGCTTCCTATGGTGAAGGTGGAGCATCCTCCGGCTATTTGCGAAACTCGGCAATGCCGGATATGCATATGCAGTTGCAATACGGATCGAAAAATGATAAAACCGGCACAGATTTCATCCTTGGAGGTGGGATTGCTTATAAGTCAATTGTACCCAGACTTGAAACCAATACAGGCTTTCCATTATACCATGTTTATAAAGTTGATGAAAAGGTAAATGGAATAACAGCAATTGGTTTTTCAAAAATTACTACACAGCCTGTCACAATCAAGTTGGAAGCCAGGTATGGGGAGAATATCAGTGATGTACTCGCGATAAGTGGGTTCGCTGTAAAAGAAGTCGCTGATCCGTTAACAGGGAAATTGAATTATACACCCCTTACGAGTATAACATTCTGGGGAGAGATACATACAAACGGAACAGTACAATTTGGCATTTTCGGAGGTTTCTTTAAAAATCTTGGTACAAAAGAGGCGATGTCAGACCCTGGTAATGATGTATATGGACTGGGAACTGATATCAGCACCCTGTTAAGAATTTCACCGAGAGTAATAGTAAACTCCGGCAAGACCAGGATAGCTTTTGAACTTGAATATACCTCTGCAGCGTATGGAAATGATTTTAATCTGAATTATATACCTTCAAATACTACAAAAATTGCTAACTTTAGAGCACTAATCGGTGTGTATTATTTCTTCTAGCGAAATTCCAACATGCTATGAATGCCAGGGACCTGCGGAAATTCTTTCTGAGTATAGTGTTGCCCTCAATACTGGCAATCACTTTGTTCATCATTTCATTCTATGTAATAATAATTCCATCATTTGAAAAGAATATGATGGAAGGTAAGAAGGAGATGATAAGTGAACTCACAAATTTAGCATGGAGCCTTGTTAATGAGTATTATAATGAATATCGTGCCGGTAGTATTGGCAGGGAAGAGGCAATGCAACTTGCTGCTTCCAGGGTTGGAAAGATGAGATATGGGGATGAAAAAAAAGATTATTTCTGGATTACCGATATGCGACCCTATATGGTGATGCATCCCTACAGACAAGAGCTTAATGGCACCGATCTCTCCGATTATCAAGATCCTCAGGGAAAGCGTTTATTTGTGGATGCTGTGGAAACAGTAAGTAAAAACGGAGAAGGTTATGTTGATTATATATGGCAGTGGAAGGATGATACAACACTTATTGTTCCCAAATTATCATACGTAAAAGGTTTTTCCCGGTGGGAATGGATCATAGGAACAGGGATATACCTTGAGGATGTGAAACAGGAAATAAAAATACTTGAAAGGAGCCTGTTCCGTATAACATTCATAATTATTATTGTAATTACCTCGGCTCTACTCTATATCATAAGGCAAAGCATGATAATAGAGAACCGAAGAAAGGAGGCTGAAAATAAGCTGCTGCTATCGCGACAGAAATATAAGACCCTGGTGGAATCATCTACCATCGGGACACTTATGATGGTCGAAAATAAGATCATTTATGCGAATCAGAAATTCCTGGATCTTACTGGTTGTCAACGAAATGACCTGGGTGATAAGACGATAGAAGATCTGTTTGACCTTGATTGGCATAGCATAACTGATTCTTTCAGGGATCCGGGAAGATCAGTGACGATGGAAACCGGAATAAAATCACAGGATGATAACATTGAAGTAATATTGTCAGTCTCCAAGGTCAGTTATAATAACGGCTATAGCTACATAATAGTGATTAATGAACTTTCCAGGAGCAGAGTTATTGACAGGCATAGCAGGGTATTGCAAGATGACCTGCAATCGTCTCTGTTACTAATGAACCAACCGGTAAACCGTCTGGTAAAGGATTATCTTAGCTGTGATCTTGATTATACCTTATCAGAGGCAGTAAACCTGTTAAAAAGAAAGAACAGGACAGCATTGCTTATTAAACAGAAAAAACAGATAATAGGCATAGTAACTGCTTCAGATTTCCTAAATAGGGCCATGTCTGAAGGAATTGAATTAAGCTCTCCTGTTTCTTCCATTATGTCGGCTCCTGTTATATCAGTACCTGAAAATTACCTTATTCATGAAGCAATACTTACATGCAGATTGCACGGAATATCTTATTTACAGGTAAATAACAGACAGGGAGAATGCATTGGCCTGCTTGATTATAATAACCTTCTTGAGGTACAACAAAATTACATAGCTCAGTTATTTAGTGAAACAGATAAAGCTGAGAGCGCAGGTGATATCAGGGATATTTATCTTAGAATGAATGTTATTATCGAATTGCTTGTACGTAGTGGAGCTAAGCCTGAAAATATAACCAGATTAGTATCTTCTTTCTCTGATAAGGTAAATGTCAGGATTATTGAGATGGCTATTGAAAAAGAGGGGACTGCTCCATACGATTTTTGTTTTATAGCTATGGGAAGCCAGGGACGCCTGGAGCAGACTCTTTGCACAGACCAGGATAACGGGATCATCATAAATGATAGTTTGGAAAATGGTGGAGCAGCAACCTTATATTTCAGGAAATTAGGAGAGAGGATAGCTGCTGATCTGAACACTGTTGGCTATAAATATTGCAGGGGTAATTATATGGCAAGTAATCCTCAGTGGATTAAATCGTTGAAGGAATGGAAGGAACAATTCAGTTCCTGGATTAATAACAGCGATCCTCAAAGCATTCTTGATATAAATATTTTTTTCGATTTCAGGGCAATTTACGGCAAATCACATTTGGCAGATGAGTTAAGAATACACCTGAATAAATCGACAGACAGGAAAGCGGTATTCTTTTATAACCTTTCACAGGAAATTATCAGGTTTAAATCACCGGTTGGTGTCTTTGGAAATATACTTGGAGAGCAGGAGTTACCCGACTCTAATATGGTTAATATTAAGAAATTGCTTATGCCGGTCACAGGTTTTGCAAGATTATATGCATTAAGAGCTTTAGTTTCTGAAACAAACACCTTAAACAGGTTTGAAAGACTAAGGAATTCTGAGGATATGCCGGATAATCTTATTGATGAAATCACAGAAGCTTATGACATCCTTATGGGAGCCAGACTCAGATCACAGGTCAACAGTCTTGTTAAAGGTGAGGCCCCAACCAATACCCTTGACATTAATCAGTTAACAAACATTGAGCAAACAACTATCAGGAAAGTATTAACATTAATAAGCGATTTAGTTACAAAGGTCAGGCTCGATTTTAAAGGAACGATCTGAGCTAAAAAATAATTACTATTTAATTACTAAGGGAAAATCGTGCCCAATGGAAAATGTATAGTGGTATTGGACCTGGGCTTTGTACTTTTTTGATAATCCCGGTTGTTTTCATGTTGTCTGATATATTTATCAGCATAAATTGAAGTTATATTCCAAATCTATTCCCCGAGATGCCGGACTACACCATATTTCCGGGGCACTACAAGATCTGCCTTTCTGACCGGTTGGTCTTTTGTTATTGTGTAATCAATGTCCATGATTTCAATAAACTCCGCTGTATAGTCCTTAAGTACACCTGAATATTTAAATAATTTCTCACCTTTAATCAACTCAAGCACTACCCTGTGACCAATATATCTTTCCAGCAGAGGTTCGAAAGAAGTTCCCAAAGAACCCATCAGTTCCTTTTGTATCTGAGAGATATGTTTATCCTGAGAAGTTAGTACTGCCCCAGCGGGAGTAATTCTTTTGGCCTGACTGATTGACAGATTCACAACCTCCATCATCGAATCTTTTACTGTTTTGAAGACATTTTGTGTTTTTCTTTTAAGCTTTCTCAAGGTTCTGGGATGGTAAGTTCTTTTTAATTCTTTCTCCCTTTCTTTTTTAGCGCCTTTATTTAATTCGTCGTGGTAACGAATTAATGCCCGGATATTAGAATACTCGTATTTATATAAAATAAAACTCGTCTCATCGTCATCATTTTCATCTTTGTGGCTGGTTGGATAAGTAAATTCCAACCCGGTATTTTCCACTCTCAATTTACCACGGATTATCTTACCGGTTATTTCTTCCAGGGCAACCAGGTCATGCAAAAAGTCCTTCAGGCATTTATCCCTGCTTCTTCTTCTGATAAAAGCAGCAACAATTGTAGCCAGGACAATAAAAATAATAGTTATGGCAAATGTATCAGGCATAATAAATTTCTTTTAAAACAGTCTTCAAAATTTCAGATGGCAGTTAGTATACGGGGCATTTTAATGTACTATAGCTTTTGTTTGGGGTTTATAATTCTGTATTAAAATTCCTAATTTATAAAAATCAAATAACATCAGATTAACATAGCCTTTAATAAACATAAACTTTAATAAAGGCTTAAAACAAATAAAAAGAATATTAATAATACCAGTCAGTTTTTTAGAGCTTAAATTATTATAACTCTTCAAAATTGAAACATCCTGAATAAATTGATGATCATAATCCACATAACTTAAGATATGGATCAAATTTAATATTCCTTTTTCTGTTTTTCTTAAATACCCGGTATTATAATCAATATCTCCATGAAGTACCGGATTATCAATATGCTTAACATTGATCCCATTTTTCTTTAGCATAAACCCAAACAATGTATCTTCATGTCCATATTCAGTAATTCTTTCATCAAACTTTGTTTGCTCAAATATTCTTCGATTGATTATAAAATTACTTGTCATAAATGATTTATTCGGCGATAACACACGAATATTAAGTGGTTTACTTTCTTTTTTGATTCCATACTTCCATCTTAACCTCTTACTTCTTTCGGGGGGATAACTATCATAAATCACTCCCCCACAAATAACATCATTCTCATTTCTGCATATAGCCGATATATATTTTGCCACAAAATCATCTGAGATAATAAAAGTATCACAATCAAAAAAGAGCAGATAATCATATTTTGCATATTTAAGAAAAAGATTTCTGACTTTTGACCGACTAATATTTTTATCTAATTGGATATAAATTTCTTTCCTGCATACATTTTCGTTAATTTTTTTAAACTCCTCTGCAGAACAATCATCAATAAGAATTATTTCACACAGAACGTCTGCTTTCTTAATCTGCTGAGATAATTTATCAATTAATGAAGTTACGTTAAAATTATAAATTGGAATACATATTGATAACATTGCTTTTGTTTTATTCAATTGCCACACAACTTGTTTCAATGCTTTTCATTTATTACGATTGTAATCCTTGCTTGCCGGCCTTGAATTATGTACTACTGTTATAGATATGTAAACTTACAAATTTATTATCTATGTCCACTTATTTATGTGACTTTATCCTGGTGATGATGATTGTGAACCTGTAACGCGAAACTCTTAATACTGCATCACAACTTATTAATAAGTTATTCTGACTTGCCGGGAAAAAATGCAGGTTAAATGCTTCCTGTTTTTATTACCTTTATCAAAAAAAACAAATGTCTGAGATACAGAGTATCAATGAAACGAACATAAAAATAGTTATTGCTCCCGATTCATTTAAAGATTGCCTTACATCTCCTGATGTAGCTAAGTTCATTGAGATGGGAATCAGGAATGTCTTTCCTGATGCCAATATTAAATTGGTTCCTCTGGCTGACGGAGGGGAAGGCACTGTGGTTACACTGGTTACTGCAACAAATGGAAAAATTTTCCATAAAAAAGTTCACGATCCGCTTATGCGGGAGATTACTGCACACTTTGGAGTGCTTGGTGATGGAGAAACAGCGGTAATAGAGATGGCATCTGCATCAGGAATTGAACTGCTGAAAGAGAATGAAAGAAACCCATGGAAAACCACCTCGTATGGCACCGGTGAATTAATTAAGCACGCCCTGGATAATGGCTGTAGAAAAATTATTATGGGCATCGGTGGAAGTGCTACAAACGACGCCGGTACCGGAATGCTACAGGCACTGGGCATACAATTTCTTGATGCAAATAAGCATGAAATTGAACCCGGTGGCGGAGCATTAAAAGAACTGGTTTCGATAAAAACCGGCATGCTTGATCTACGCCTGAAGCAATCAAAAATTATTATAGCAAGTGATGTAATGAATCCGCTTCTTGGAAAAACCGGGGCTTCAGCAGTTTATGGTCCGCAAAAAGGTGCAGATAGTAACATGGTTAGACAATTAGATTCTAACCTGCAACATTTTGCTGATGTAGTCAGGCAGCAACAAGGTATTTCGGTTGAAAATATTCCCGGTTCCGGTGCGGCCGGCGGACTGGGTGCAGGGATACTGGCGTTCCTGCCATCTGAAATAAAACAGGGATTCGATATTGTTAAA
>JAUWPX010000175.1 GCA_030611395.1 Bacteroidota bacterium
GACGAATGAGTTTCGGTGGAGCAATATACCCTCAATCTGTTTTCTTCTCTTAAACCGGCTTTATTTACCCTGTAGCGGGTTGATTTTTCCCGGGCAGTAAGCAGGGCTGCCAGGGTTGAGGTAGAGGCTGTGTCCTGGATAACACCGTCAAAAAATTTTGGTAGCCCGAGCATTTCTTTGAGCCAGTTCGTTACTCTCTCCTCAAGCTCTGCTGCAGCAGGGGAGGTTTCCCAAATCATACATTGAGCACCGATTGTTGCAGTTAACATTTCTGCCAGCACTGATGGATAGCTTGAATTTGCAGGGAAATAGGCAAAAAAATTGGGACTTTGCCAGTGAGTAATTCCAGGCATAACAATTTGCTCAAAATCTTTCATTATTTTGTCCATAGATTCACCTGTCTGTGGTGGTTTCTCTGGAAGATTATTGTAAATATCTCCCGGTAAAACATTCGATTTTACAGGATAAGTTTCAACTTTTTCCAGGTAATCAGCCATCCAGTCGGCAAATTCATGAGCATGTTTTCTGAATTCTTTTACATCCATATTAAGTAAATATTTTTTGTATTTATGGAAAAGGATACAGGATAAAAATTAGAAATTAGAAATTAGAAATTAGAAAGATTAAAAGTAATGAAGGAAATGGAAACAAAGAAATTATAATTTATTTATTGAGATCAAATATCTTTTTGAAATAGTTCTCTGGCAATTCGGGCGACTTGTTCCGTATTAATATCATTCATACAGCGGAAATGTTTTTTGGGACACTTTTTAAAACCCAGTTTTGAACAAGGGCGGCATTTTAAATTTTCCACCTGGATTATCCGGGAATCAGGATCAGGCTGATATGGGTACATTCCGAATTCAGGGACTGTATTACCCCAGAATGAGATAATTTTTTTGCTAAAGGCAGCTGCTATATGCATTAGACCGGTGTCATGACTGATTACCACTTTTGATTGTTTAACAATTGAAGCTGATTGGTTAATATTATACAATCCGCAGGCGTTATGTACATTATTTCCTACAGCCATAACAATTTGATCTCCTTGTTCTTTATCATTTTCATCACCAAGTAAAACCACGGGAAGGTCAATGTTTTTAATCAAGTCAATTATCTTTTCAACAGGCATCCGTTTTGTAGCATGGTTTGCACCTATGGCAAAAATGATAAATCCCTTGCGGAAAACAACAGGTAATGATGCAATGCTGACAAAGTCGTTTTTTGGAATAAAGAAATCGAGACCCTCACCATCATTAACCACATCAAAAGTTTTAACAGTATCAAGATACCTGTCAACAATGCTAATGCCGGGCATACGGCTAATCTTCAAATGCACCAACAACCATTTGTTAAAGTTCTGTTTATGAAAAGAGAATGGTATTGCCCTGATTCTTAATTTTACAATAGAACTTCTGATATTATTATGAAGGTCAATTAAATAGTCAAAATTTTCAGTTTTAAGCTCTTCAATAGTCTTATTTAGATCATTCTCAAATAGATGGACTTTATCGATGAAAGGATTAGCAGAAACCAGTGTGCTGAATTTTTGTTTAACAAGATAGTGGATCCGGGCTCCTTCAACCTGCTTTTTTAAACACCTGGAAACCGGTGAAGTCAGCACAATATCCCCGATAGAACTAAAACGGATTATTAGGAATTTTACCACTTATTAAAAGAATTTATTAACCAGCACCAGGTACCCCGGCACCATTATTCAATAATAGATTCAGCAAGAATAATGATTTTGTTATCCCGGACCTCCACAACACCTCCCGAGATTGTAAATATGTCCTCCTGGGTTTTAGATTTTTTCACTTTAACCTCTCCTTTTTCAAGAGTAGAGATTATCGGGGCATGCATGTTGAGGATCGCAAAAGAACCTTTTGTTCCCGGAACTTTTACTAATTCCACAGTTCCTTCAAAAACCTTTTTCTCGGGGGTTAATATTTCAAGATCCACGGGTTTTGTTTTTAATGTTATTCAATTAGCTGAATCACTAAGCAATTTCTTTCCTTTTTCAATAGCGTCATCGATTGTACCGACCATCATAAAAGCTGCTTCGGGGTATTCATCCACTTCGCCATTCATAATCATGTTAAACCCTTTAATTGTATCTTCAATAGAAACGAGTGCCCCCGGAATTCCGGTAAACTGTTCTGCTACATGGAAGGGTTGTGAAAGGAATCGCTGTATTCTCCTGGCGCGGTGAACTATTTGCTTGTCTTCTTCTGAAAGTTCATCCATACCCAGAATAGCAATAATATCCTGTAATTCTTTATGTCTTTGCAGTATCTCTTTTACTCTCTGAGCTGTTTCGTAATGCTCTTTTCCAACGATTTCAGGAGTAAGAATTCTTGATGTAGAATCGAGTGGGTCAACAGCAGGATAAATTCCAAGTTCCGTGATTTTTCTGCTAAGAACGGTGGTTGCATCAAGGTGTGCAAACGTTGTTGCGGGTGCCGGATCAGTCAGGTCATCAGCCGGGACATAAACTGCTTGTACGGAAGTAATGGATCCATGTTTTGTAGAAGTAATCCTTTCCTGCATTTCTCCCATTTCAGTGGAGAGAGTAGGTTGATATCCAACAGCGGAAGGCATTCGTCCGAGAAGGGCAGACACTTCAGATCCTGCCTGGGTAAAACGGAAGACATTATCCATAAAAAAGAGAATATCCCTTCCTTTACCCTTTTTATCTCCATCTCTGAAGAATTCAGCAACGGATAATCCGGAGAGTGCTACTCTGGCGCGTGCTCCGGGAGGTTCATTCATCTGCCCGAAAACCAGGGTAAGCTTGGAATCTTTCATGGCATTTTTATCAACCTTTGAGAGATCCCACCCACCATTTTTCATATCTTCCAAAAATTCTTTTCCATATGAAATAACACCTGCTTCAAGCATTTCCCTTAGCAGGTCGTTGCCTTCCCTGGTTCTTTCACCAACACCTGCAAACACTGATAATCCTTCATATGTTTTTGCAACATTGTTGATTAGTTCCAGGATCACAACTGTTTTTCCAACTCCGGCTCCACCAAAAAGGCCTATTTTACCACCTTTTGAGTATGGCTCAATAAGGTCAATAACTTTAATACCGGTAAATAACACCTCTTCTTCAGTAGATAAGTCTTCAAACTTTGGGGGTTTGTTATGAATTGGATATCCGTTTTCTTTATCCAGTTTCCCAATTCCGTCAATAGGTTCACCAATAACATTTAACAACCGTCCTCTTATTTGTTCACCCGTAGGCATCATTATGGGAGCCCCGGTGGCTGTTACTTCTGTTCCACGACTAAGACCATCGGTAGAATCCATTGCAATAGTACGAACAGTCTTTTCACCGATATGCTGCTGGCATTCAATAATAAGCATCTGTCCATCAGGCATTTTGATTTCAAGGGCGTCGAGAATATTTGGTAATTCCGAACCTTCTTTTTCAAAAGTAACGTCAACAACCGGTCCGATTACCTGACTAATAATTCCAACATTTTTTGACATGAAAAAGCGTATTAATTTATTTTGTATAAACCAGAATTAAAAGATACAAATTTAGTATTTTTTACTTTTAATGATAATAAATGCTGAATTAAGAATTATATTTATATTCTGAAATGCCAATAACCTGTTTCACATGAAAAAGCTTACGCTGATATTTCTTTTTTTTTCTTTTATACTAATTAATAAAATTTCCGGGCAGAGTTCACCACAATCAATAAAAATAGGGGGAGGGTTATCTTTCGGAACAGGTATTAACTATCACCATGTACATACAAGAAATCCGGGTATCCGAATAGTTGGAATTCGCAATTTCAAGGAGTTATATCAAATATCTGCAGCAGTTTCATTCTTTTTACCGGAAAAAGAAGATTTCTATGACGGGACCCGGTCTTCAACTCTTTTGATGGTTGACATGGAAGGTCAATATTTTTTATTTTCTCGTGACGAGTTCCTGTTTTATGCCCTTGGGGGGTTAAGTACCATGGTCCTTATTTCAAATTACAAGGGCGAATCACCTGATCTTTATCCCGACTATTCAGATCAAGCATTTGGATTTAATGTGGGAGCTGGGGTAAATGTGTCATTTAATAAATCAGTAATTTTTTTCGGTGAGATGAAGTATGTGGTGGGCAGATACAATCAGCTAATTGTATCAGTTGGAGTATTAATGAATTTAAAATAAAGAAGTTGAAAGTCGAAGAGAAGAATGAAGTGAGCGAATGATACGACAGAAGTGAGTTATTTATTTCTATTAAGTAAAATTTCGAAAA
>JAUWPX010000066.1 GCA_030611395.1 Bacteroidota bacterium
ACCGGCAGTTGTTCTTGTTCTGTTTTTTGCAAGTAATATATTCAAATATTCGAGAGACCAGACCGCTACTGCACTATATAAAAAAACCGATGATAGCGTACGCTGGTTTTCTGCATCTTCAAAGAATTTATCACTCTCTTCCATATCAAACGAATTCTTATACTTTTCATAATTGTCATATGCTTTATAATCATATAATACTGCACCGGCAACACAACCATAAGCAAGCAATCCTTTTAACACATGAGCATTTTTTCGTGTAATTTTTGCACTGCCCCATCCCGGGTAAAGAGTAGATAATAAGAGAGCTGTACCTTTGGATGTTGGTTTAATTATTTTTGGGTTTTGAAGTTCTGCCAAAACCCTTACAATTATTTCATCCTCTATGTAAGCAATGTCCTTTTGTATATCCCAGATTATTTTCTTTTTATTTCCTCCTGACACATCACTGTTTATATTACCCGAAAACGAGTGGGCATCAATTTCTTTTCCGCCTTTGGTAAAAATTTTTACAGATATATTAAACTTTTCTCCTGGTCTGGTGTTAACCAGGTCATATGTGATCACCAATTGATCATTTACCATCATAAAACCGACATTTTGTATTTTGGCTTTTGATTCAACAATGATCTGCGAATAAGAAGATCCGCAGATAACAAAAACAAAGAAACTGATTAAAAGTAAAATTCTAATTTTCATATACTTAAAATTATTATCATCTTATTTTCCACAACTTCCAAACATCTTCAACATCTAAACTAACGCTTACTTCAGGATCCTGTTCTTTTCCATATTACGCGCAATGATTCCACTGACACCTTGCTTTCCAGGTATTTGCTTAATTCATCATAGGTTATATCTCCTTTTGCCCAAAAAGGGTAATTGTAAACAAAATTGCCGGGAGAAGAAAAAATATTCGCTTCATGATAAAACAGGTTTTACTTTAAAGTTATGAAATTTTATACAAACTTACAGACTCTGCCAGGTCTTTCCTGCCCGACTACGTCATTCAGGCGAGCAGACACTGGCAGGTCTTCCATTACATTATAACAACCAAACCACCGTCAGGGTTAAAAACCGCTGACGGGGTTTTGAAATTCCATCACTTCACTATCTCACTTATTTGGTTATTGTAATATCAATTATCTCCACCTGCATATCATTTTTCCGGTAACTTCGATTCTTATTGAGCCATTTTTGAAAATCTTCTGATTTCAGGGTTTTGGGCATTGTATACCCTTCATCTAATTCCTGTTTGGTCAATTGACCGGTTTTTACATTACTAACCAGTTTCGGCTTATTTAAAGGAGTTTTGGAAAAAATGATAAATAAACGATTGATATCTTTTTTACTTTCTGAAGATAAAGTATAAACATCCTCTTCAAAATCGTTATCTTCAAAATAATTATGTTCGGGTTTATTTGAAAAGAAAACATATTTCCGGTCAGCTTTAACAGGCATACCGCTTTCATACTCTACCGGCATATTACTGTATGGTAATAAGCATTGTGAATCTTTCCCATCATCTAAATAAACAGACAAATAACCGGTTATGGGACTTAGGAAATACAGAAAAAAATCATCATTTTCCGCAAATGAGGTCGTTTTACAATTAATGTTTATGCAAGCCAATGGGAATGTGGTAAAGTCAACCGGAGGTTCAGCAAGTTCTCTTGCTTTGATAGTAATTTTACACAATTTATCAGTCAGTTCAATCTTGTTTCCCTCAATAACTTTATAACCTTTTACATCTTCATATTTTTCACTGATTACCTCTACCACTTCTCCTTTAACAGATGTATTGGCAATCATATTAAAAACGGAATTTGTTTCAGTTTTTTCCCCGGTATTAACATTTGAAATATAGGTTGAATTTCCCTGGATGATTACACTACCAAAGGCTCTTTCAAGAGCATTGACAGTAGCCATATCTTTTGCTTCTTTTTTAACCTCCTGCCGTGACCTGTTCTCAGTCAGTTCAACCTGCGCCTCACCTGAGGTTTTTACCGTTTGTTGGCTTAACAGTATAAACGGACTGACAATAAATAATATGTTTAAAATTGTTATCCTTTTCATGTTAAAATAGGTAAACAAATTCTTATCAAATTTAGGATATTTTTTTTCAGAATATTTATTATTTCAAGTTATTTTATGCTTAACTTGATATATTTCAGAGAGATTTAAGTAACACATTGTATCACTATGTTGAAAAGTTTATGAGTTTAGAAGTTTATGAGTTGAGAAGTAAATAAGCTTTCACATTATTAAGAGTTTCCGTAATACTGAAGTAAAACCGAAGATATCTTCTTCTGTAGTATCAAAGGATGTCATCCAGCGAACCACAGAGGTTTCCTCATCCCAGATATAAAAGAAATATTCCTGCTGAAGTTCAGGAATTATCTCTTTTGGCACCTTTGCAAAAACGCCGTTGCTTTCAACCTTTTGTTCAATTGTTACTCCGGGTATTTTATTAACCTCCGTTGCAAGAAGTTGTGCCATATCATTGGCATGTTTCGCATTTTTATACCATAACCTATCTATCAAATATGCTTCAAACTGGGCAGCAATAAAACGCATTTTTGATGCCAGTTGCATTCCCTGTTTTCTGATATATTTAAAATTTTCAGCCAGGTCAGGTTGGAAAAATATAACTGCTTCACCATACATCATGCCGTTTTTTGTACCCCCGAATGACAAAATATCAACGCCTGCATCAATTGTAAATTCGCTGAATTCCAATCCAAGATGAACTGCTGCATTAGCAATCCTGGCACCATCCATATGCACCAGCATATTATTTTTATGTGCATAATCTGCAATCTTCTTTATCTCATCTACGGTATATACAGTGCCGAGTTCTGTCGATTGGGTTAATGAAACAATTTTTGGTTGTGAATGATGTTCAAATCCAATTCCATACATCTGCGAACGGATATCATTAACAGATATCTTACCATCCGTAGTATGGAGCGGGAGCAGTTTACATCCTGCATATTTCTCAGGAGCACCACATTCATCTTCATGAATATGAGATGTTTCAGCGCAAATAACAGAATTCCATGACTGGGTTACAGCCGTCAGACCAAGAACATTGGCTGCTGTACCAATAAACACAAAAAATACCCGGGCTTCATCCCCAAATATTTCACTGAATTTCTTAATCGCGCTAAATGTGTACTTGTCATCCCCATAACCAATTGTATGTCCTGTATTTACCCTATTTATAGCATCCATAATCAAAAGATGAACGCCGGAATTATTATCGCTTGCAAAACCTCTGGAATTTTTCATAAAGTATTTTTTCTAAAAAGATTATAATAAAATCACTGATCCGGAAACCGAATCAGTGACAGTAAAGATAGTAATAGATTTGCTTTAATAAATATCAGCCAAGCATAATCTCAGATAACTTTTTATAAAATAATCCCATAAATTTGAAAACATGGAGTGAAAGGAAACCAATTAAGATTCCTGCAACAGCAATAAGAATTGCTAATCCAAGTGTCTCTACCCGGAAAAATCCAAATTCAATATAGTAATTATTGTATGTAAAAGGAGTAGCAATAAAACTGATTGTTACCGCCAATAACGAGACAGTGATAGAAAATGATAAAATTCCAAGTGGAAAACGCAGGAATAGAAAAGCCAGGCTTTTCCATGTTACCGGGTCGGAAAGATAACTTCTAAATTGAGCCCACATAGTCATCTCCGTATTCCCGGGTTTCTTTTTTTCAGGAATCTCAGCTTTCAGAACATAGATAGAAAGCTGCTTTTCAAAAACAGAGAACCCATACCATGCAAGCATCATTAAGAATAGAATTGGTATACCAATCCATATAATAATCAGACCGATACCAACTAATATTCCTGTAAAAAGAAAAACAAAATAGAATAAACCAAGCGGAAATGCAAATAACTGATATATAAGACTCAGATAAGCATTTGGGTTAACAATAATACCAAAAAACTTTTTTAAACTTTCCATAATATATTATTGTTTATTAATTCATATTAAAGACATATTTATTATTTAATTGCTGCATTAATGAAAAACTACCATTTTGTGATTATATGGTTTCATAAATAAGAATAAAAAATAAATTTCAAATTTACTATTAATAAAGACCTAAGAATAATAAATTTGCATGAATGCAGATCATTTAAAGAAAAATATTAATAAAAACTAAGGAGGAACTTAAAATGAACACTAAGTTAAGTTTACTATTAATAATTATTTTTTCAGTAAGTATCACCTTTAATTATGCAACCGAAAAAAACTCTGCCTTAAATAAAGGAACAGAAAAGGAAAACGGATATGAAAATACAAAAATATATACTGTATTTATGTCTCGCGGAGGGCATTTCGGAACCGGAGGAGTTCCTGAATCACTTACAACAAATCAGGAACTTTTACTTCAAATTCAAACTGAATGTGATGGAATAGATTTCATCGCAAGAGACATAACAAGCCCTGATATTTCTATCGAAAATGTTTATCATGAATTAGATAGTTTAAAAGAAGATATAGATGGAGTGCTTATAATTGGCGAATTACATGGGGAATATAAATTGGCATTCACAGGATTACCTACTATATACGTATATAATCTTTTTGAGTGGATGAATGTTCCTCATAAACTTTTTTCTACAGGAAAAGAAGAAGAAAGCATACTTGTGGGAGATACTGAATACAAAAAGGGGAAAATATTAACTGCAGAATTAGACAGAAGAAATGTCTGTTCCTCTTCTGTCAGAGAAAAAATGTTCGAAGACCTGGTATATAAAATTAAACTTATCCAAACTATCAGGAAGCTGAAAGAATCCAGAATATTAGTTGTAGCGCCTCAGCAATACATTGCTCAGGTAGATTATCAGGGAGATAGACAAAAATCTTTCCCAAAAGATTATAATAATCTATATACCAATACATTAAAAGATAAACTTGGCGTAGAACTTGTACAGGTAAACCCGGAAGAATTTTATAAAACGTATGAAGAAACCAGCAAAAATGAGGCAGAAAAAGTTGCTGAAAAATGGATTGAGGAGGCACAGTCAGTAACAGCTGCAAAATCAGAAATAATTAGAACAGCAAAGGCATACCTTGCTTTTGAAACATTAAGAAAAAAATATAATTGTAATGCAGTGTCAACTCATATGAGGTCACTTACCGGCAGTGGAAAAGTGAACGATAGATTCTGGCCCGGATTAGGCCTTGAATGTGGCTTTAAGACAAGAGGTATACAGGCTATTTGTCAAAATTATCCAAATATATTAGTGACCCAGCTTTTAGGATATTTCCTTACCGGCAGACCAAGCATGCTTGGCGATCTTATGATAGATACGCGGAACTCAGTTGCCATACTTACCCACTGTGGTGCACCAATTAATCCCTATGGAGAAAATGGAAACTGGATTCCATACAAAATAACTACTCATGCCGAAAGTCCGTTAAGAGACACTCAGGATCCTGGTTCTGCTACGGGATTGCATATTGAATGGCCTGTTGGTGAACCAGTTACTTTCTGGAAAGTTTATGTAATGCATAATAAAATTGAAGTTTTTACAGGCAGGACAGTTGATGGGCATCATCTGTATAAAAATCTGGATGATATTATGTGCAGAACAAAATTAATAGCCAGGATTGAGGCAAAACCGGTACAGCAGCATTTTTCTCCTGATGAATATGGGATTCACAGGACAGCAACTCTAGGTGACCTCAGGGAGAAAATAAAAGATTTATCAATATTAATTGGGTTTGATGTTATGGAAACAGACAGGTAATTAGCTTAAAACTTCTCATCATACCTGGTCCAGAGCAGATCACCCAGTTCCCATGCTTTTTTTACAACTTTTTCACCCCAGTCTATTGTATAGTTTGTAAGGTATTCTATTGCCTTTTTATGTTTTCCTGCTTCATACATTTCCAATGCCTTCTTCTCAATTTCCGGTTGTTTAAAAAACAGGTCATTTTGTAAAGGATCCCATACCTCAGCCACATCATGTCGCATATCCCCCCACCTTTGTGCTGTAAGTGTGCCAAGGCGGTTAAAAGCCCACCATGCCGATTCACGGTTAAAGCCATTTGGTCTTCCTGGCACCTTGTAAGGTCCTGGCATATCAGATACATTGCAATAGACAGGAATATAGATTGATGTAGCTACATTATCCTGTGCCATCCATACCACTCCGCCAACCGGATCAGGCAACCAGTTACGACACTGAATAATAGTTGCATACATTGTATACCAACGTGCAATGGTCCTTTCACCGCGCCAGTCCCAGCCACCATTTATTTTATGAAGCTTGTTTGCATCATATGGCATAAAAGGGTTAGCAAGCGGTGATATAACCGTTTTCCCATCCTCATCGGTAACTGTCATATTTTTTGTCATATCAAATGGTGTATTTTCGAAATAATCTTTAAACAGTGACACCAGTTTTTCAAGGGTTACCGGTTCGTCCGGCTTAACTGAAAACGGATAATTTTCAGCCCTTGGGTCAAGATTCAATGATGATGCGAGAATATCGAAAACACGCCATTCTCTTCTACGTGAAGCAAAAGAAGTGCGGCTCTCCGGAGCATAAGCATAGCAAAAACTAAATTCTCCATCTTCAGGATTCCACCAGCCATTTTCTTTAGCTACCTCTAAAATGTTATCCGATGCCATAAAATGATCCGGATCATTAAGGTCAATTTCTTTTATTGTACTGGCATTAACATTTACAGAAACATGGTTGTCCGGGACACGTTGTGCTACCCATATGGCTCCGACCTTTCCTTTTCCCGGACCAAGAATCTCTAAATGCCATACTTCCTCAGAATCTGCAATTGTGAGGGCTTCACCTGAATCGTTCCATCCATATTTCGCAGTAAGCTTACCTGTCATTTTGATAGCTTCCCTGGCAGTTGTACACCTTTCAACCATCAACCTGCAGAGGCGCTGGCAATCAATTAATCCTGCATCAGACTGCAGTTCGCTCCTTCCACCAAAAGTGGATTCACCAATACCAAGCTGATGTTCATTCATACAGGGGTAGGCTGTATTTATGTAAGCATAGGTATGTTTAACCTGTGGTATTTCACCAATTTTATCATGCTTGTACATAGGCATTGCGCCGGAATCGTCAGAAACCCTCTTATACATAATTGAAACACTACCGGGATCATGATCTTTTGCTGCGACAACATCTATCCATGAACGGGTACGATGTGAATCATCTGTATGAGATGTAAATACCGAACCGTCAGCAGAAGCAAGTTTTCCCACCGTGAT
>JAUWPX010000382.1 GCA_030611395.1 Bacteroidota bacterium
AGGTGAGAATAAATTTATTGAAACTGCTTATATCCCTGAAGAAACGAGAAATACGATTTGCATTTCCACACAGGTTGGTTGTAAATTTGGATGTGAATTCTGTAAAACCGGTAAGCAGGGATTCCAGGGAAATCTAACATCAGGACAAATAATAAACCAGTTTAAAAGTCTGCCTGAGAGAGATATTATCACCAACATTGTATTGATGGGCATGGGAGAACCACTTGATAATCTGCAAGAAGTAATGAAAGCCCTTGAAGTGTTAACATCTGACTGGGGTTTCGCTATGAGCCCACGGCGGATTACCCTCTCAACTGTAGGGATACTACCTGCCCTGAAAGAGTTTCTTAATAAAAGTGAATGTCACCTGGCATTAAGCCTCAACACTCCTTTTGAAAAAGAGAGACAAAAACTCATGCCTGTTGAAAATAAATACCCTTTCAAGAAAATTATTGATCAAATAAAAGAAATTGATTGGAGTGGTCAGAGAAAATTTTCTATCGAATATATTGTTTTCAAAGGAATAAACGATTCACCCAAACATGCAGGAAAACTTTCACGTTTACTGAAAGGTATCAAATGCAGGGTAAACCTCATCCGTTTCCATTCTATTCCCGATTCAAAACTTAAAGGGGAAACATATGAAAAAATGGAAGAGTTTCAAAATAAGCTTAAATCACAAGGAATCTTTACAACAATCCGCAAATCACGTGGTCAGGATATAGCAGCAGCATGCGGATTATTGTCAACAAAATAAGGCTACATACTCCTCCCAACTTTCTCAAGAAGCTTTTTAGTAGCCATAACCCCCTCAATCTCACTAAGTACTCTGCCTTCATATTCAATGCCGATATATCCTGTATAACCGGCTTCTTTAACAATCTTCAGTATTTTATAAAAATCAGATTTTGTTTCATTGCCCTCTTCATCAAACTCATTAGATTTTGCACTTACTCCTTTTGCATAGGGCATTAATTCTTTCATTCCTAAATAACGGTCATATTCTTCCTCCTTGCTAATAAGGAAATTGCCAAAATCAGGAAGTGTTCCACAGTTCGGATGATCCACCTTTCGAATAACATCAGACATCCATTTCCCGTTAGACGAGTATCCTCCATGATTTTCAACTATCACACCAATATTATCCTTTGAAGCATATTCGGTCAGTTTTCCCAGACCATCCACTGCAGCTTTAGCCACTTCTTCCATTGTTCCCTTGCCACGGGCATTAACACGAATGGAATGACATCCCAGGAATTTGGCAGCTTCAACCCACTTATAATGGTTCTCTACAGCCTTTTGACGCTTTGCATTATCTGCCTCACCAAGATTACCTTCAGCATCAACCATAATAAGAACATTCTCCACTCCCAGATCATCTGTCCGGCTTTTAAGTTCTGTCAGATATTCCTTTCCGGCATCTTTAAAGAATTGATTTACATACTCTACAGCATGAATATCAAAATTCTTCTTTGAAAACTCCGGGAATTCAAGATTAGTTAGTTCCTTGGCAAAAAGCATTTTGTGCAATGACCATTCAGCTATAGATATCTTAAAGAACATTTCAGAATTATTCAGACCTGCTCTGAGCAATGAAGGAGCAATCATTAATCCAGCTCCACCAATACCCGCTTTTTTTAAAAATTCTCTTCTTTTACGATCCATATTTTTAAATTTTAATAAAAAATGGAAAGACGAATCAGCCTTTCCATTTCTTATCAATTAATAATTATAGTTCTTTGATCTTAATGCTCCTGAACCATACATCATCGCCATGATCCTGAAGACCGATAAAGCCTTCGGAAGCAACATTAGCCCAATCGGGATTCAATCCCGGGAATTTACTTCCCGCAACCAGTTCATTCCATTCCGGTGTCCACAGGTGGTATTCAAGTACAACATCACCATTCATATAATGCCATACCGATCCTTTATAAACCTTAACCTCTACACTATTCCATTCACCTGCCGGTTTAGCAT
>JAUWPX010000134.1 GCA_030611395.1 Bacteroidota bacterium
CGTTTGAGATTACCGATACGCACAGGTTTGGTAATGCTTTTCTTGTCCCAATTCCAAAGACTTACCCTACTGATGCCCCACAATTCGCAAACCTGATTAGTGGTAAGATATTTTTCTTGGGTGATTTCCTGTCTGTCCTTATTTCAGGAAACAAATTCACCGGAAAACTTTCATCAAAAGATAATATTTTACTCCCTCTTATTACTGATGTCCTTATAGAAATATATCCCAGCTTCCGGGACTCAATTCAATTTACTGATCAGCATATTTCAGATTATGACGTGATTATTGCAGCCGGTAGTGATAATACGGCAAGATATTTCGATTATTATTTTGGCAATTGCCCGAATATCATCCGGAAAAACAGGAATTCTGTTGCTATTCTGGACGGGGCGGAAACTGAGCAGGAATTACAGTTACTGGGTGATGATATTTTCCGTTATTTTGGATTGGGGTGCAGGAGCGTATCCAAATTATATGTCCCTGCCGGATATGATTTCAGCCTGTTTCTCAGCGCAATAGAACCTTTTACATTTATAATTAACCACTCTAAATACGTCAATAATTACAAATACAATCGTTCAATATTACTAATGAATCAAATTAAATATGAAGATAATGGCTTTGTATTATTAAAGGAGGATGAGGCTATAGCTTCTCCCGTAAGTGTATTGTTTTACCAGTACTATAATAAAAAAGAATTATTAAAATCACATTTCGAAGATAACCGGGATATTATCCAGTGTTTTGTATCAGGCAACCCTGACTTCAATGCAATACCTCCCGGAAAGGCACAAAATCCTGAGGTCTGGGAATATGCAGATAATATTGACACCATCGAATTCTTGCTATCAAATAAATTAATCTCTTAAGAAATTATGTCAACAAATAACATATATCCTATTTTACATTTAATCATTTACGCATTTATGCATTTAATCATTTCCAAAAGAATAAGATGTCAAATCTTTTAATCGTTATACTCGGACCAACTGGTATTGGAAAGACTGATGTTGCAATAAAAATTGCTACTGAATTAGACACGTACATAATCTCAGCAGATTCCAGACAGGTTTTTAAAGAGCTTAATATTGGAACTGCTATTCCTGATACTTCACAACTGAAAAAGATTAAACATTTCTTCATTCAACATAAGTCAATACACGACTATTACAGTGCAAGTATATATGAGCAAGAGGTTATTTCTTTACTAAAAAAAATATTCCCTGTAAAAGAAAAGGTGGTAATGGCGGGTGGTTCAGGACTTTATATCGACGCTGTTTGTGAGGGGATTGATGATATTCCCGATGTAGATCCTGAAATAAGAAAAAAAGTCGGGGAAAAGTTAAATAGTGAAGGTACTAACAGTCTAAGAAACGATCTTCGGCTTCTCGATCCTGAGTCATATAAAAAAGTTGATCTGAAAAACCCCAAGCGTATTCAGCGGGCAGTGGAAATTTGCCTTTCAACCGGGAAACCATATTCATCTTTTCTTACAGACAAAAACAAGAAACGTGATTTTAAAGTGCTTAAAATCGGACTCAACAAGGAAAGAGAAGAACTGTATGAAAAAATCAATAACCGGGTAGAAAATATGATAAAATCCGGGCTTGTTGAAGAAGCAAGGGAGTTATATCAATACCGGAATTTTAATTCTCTTAATACCGTAGGATACAAAGAACTGTTCGACCATTTTGACGGAAAGATAAATCTTACTGAATCAATTGAATTGATAAAACGCAATACACGGCGATATGCCAAACGGCAGCTTACCTGGTTCCAAAAAGATAAAAACATCCACTGGTTTGAACCTTCCGGCATAGACAAAATACTTGAATTAATTCGTAAAGAAATTTAACTTATAAGATCTCTTGCAAAGTCGCTAAGCCGCAAAGAATAAGGAAAATAATAATATTAATATTGCAATTCGTGCATTCGTGGCTTCTTATACTTTCGGAGTAGACTCAAAATTTATACATTTACAGCACATTAAAATTACTCCTTCTTGAAAAAGATATTGATTTTAGGAACGGCTTATCCTTACCGGGGCGGACTTGCTGCATACAATGAAAGACTGGCCACCGAGTTTAAGAATAATGGAGAAGAGGTAACCATACACACATTCAAACTTCAGTATCCGGGATTTCTGTTTCCGGGAAAAAGTCAGTTTGCATCGTGGGAAGCCCCCAAACATCTTTCAATCAAACGAACTGTAAACTCAATAAATCCATTTAACTGGATATGGTTGGGCTGGAAAATTAAAAGAATGAAACCCGATCTGGTTATTTTTAAATACTGGATACCATTTATGGCTCCATGTTTTGGCACCATTGCCCGGATCATCAAACGGAATAAAAAAACCCGCATTATTACTATTGTTGATAATATGATCCCACATGAGAAAAGACCGGGTGATAGATTATTAAACCGGTACTTTGTAAAACCAATTGATGCATACATTGCTATGTCAGAATCGGTTCTCGGGGATATAAAAAATATTGATCCGGAAAAACCAGGAGCTCTTTCTCCTCATCCATTGTTTGATAATTTTGGTGATATACTGTCAAAAGAAGAAGCACTAAATAAACTCGGTTTACCCGATCAGCATAAATATATATTGTTCTTTGGTTTTATTCGCGATTACAAGGGACTTGACCTTTTATTAAAAGCCATGGCTGAAAAGGAGGTCAAAGATTTGCCTGTCAAAGTACTTATAGCCGGAGAATTTTACACAAAGCCTGATCCTTATTATGACCTTATTAAACAGTTAAAAATTGAGGACCGGGTTATACTTAAAACCGATTTTATTGCCGACAGTGAAGTAAAAAACTATTTTTGTGCTTCAGATCTTGTGGTTCAACCTTACAAATCCGCCACACAAAGTGGAGTTACACAGATAGCTTATCATTTTAACAAACCAATGATAGTAACTGATGTGGGCGGATTAGCCGAGATTGTTCCCGATGGGAAAACCGGTTATGTGGTTCAGCAGGACCCGGCAGCCATTGCAAAAGCAATTCATACATTTTTTAACGAAAACCGTTCAAAAGATTTCATAGAAAACATAAAAAGTGAAAAGAAAAAATACTCCTGGTCACGAATGGTTGAAGCAATTGAAACAATTTATAAATCGATAATTATTCAGCATAATGATAATAAGAAGTAAAGCCCCATTACGACTTGGACTTGCCGGAGGAGGTTCAGATGTATCTCCATACTCCGATTTATTTGGTGGAGCAATACTAAACGCCACTATCAATAAATTCGCGTATGCAACACTTATTCCACACACGGATGGGAAAATTATTCTAAACTCTGTTGACAGGAAAAGACTCATTTCACTCAACAGCACAAAAACATTAAAACTTGATGGAACACTTGACCTGGTAAAGGGCATATATAATCGTATTGTCAAAGATTTTACAAATAGTCCATTATCATTCGAGTTGATCACCCACGTTGATGCGCCTCCCGGATCCGGTTTAGGCAGCTCATCTACCCTGGTAATTGCTATACTGGGAGCTTTTAGTGAATGGCTTAAATTGCCTCTTGGCGAATATGACCTTGCCAACCTTGCCTATCAGATAGAGAGAATAGATCTTGAAATGGCGGGGGGAAAACAGGATCAGTACGCCGCTACCTTCGGGGGTGTTAATTTTATGGAGTTCTATAAGGACGAAAAGGTCATTGTAAATCCGTTAAGAATTAAAGAACAGGTAACAGACGAGTTAGCTTATAAAATGGTGCTTTTTAATACCGAATCCAGCAGGTTCTCATCCACCATCATCAATGAGCAGGTAAAGAATGTAAAAGAGCAGAAGAAAAGCTCAGTTGATGCAATGCACAACATAAAAGAACTTGCTTTACAAATGAAAGAAGCGTTGCTGAAAAATGAACTTGATAAAATTGGCGGGATACTGCATAACAGCTGGCGTTATAAACGTGAAATGGCAGAAAACATTTCCAATCCGGCTCTCGAATCTATTTATGAAAGAGCATTGAAAGCAGGCGCAACAGGAGGAAAAATATCAGGTGCCGGTGGAGGGGGATACATGTTTTTCTATTGCCCCGGCAATACACGCCACAAGGTAATTGAAGTGTTAAATAAAAACGGCGGACATGTGCAGGAATATGAATTTACTAAAACAGGTCTGAAAACGTGGGAAGTGTGAAATGACTGAGGAAGCAATTATACTTGCAGGTGGTCTGGGAACCAGGTTAAAGAGTGTTATCAGTGACATTCCCAAGCCGATGGCTCCAATTCATGGTAAGCCTTTTCTGGAATACCTCCTCTCCTACCTTGTTAAATTCAAAATTAAAAAGGCTGTGCTTTCAGTCGGGTATAAATATCAAAATATACTCGATCATTTTGGTAATAATTATAAAGGAATGGAGCTATTATATGCCATTGAAGATAAACCTCTCGGAACCGGAGGAGGAATAAGAAATGCCATGTATCATATAAATAATGATCACTTTTTTCTCCTTAATGGCGATACTTTTTATGAGGTTGATCTTAATAAGCTTTATCATTTACATATAGAAGAAAAAGCCAATATTAGTTTGTCACTATTACCAATGGAGAAATTCAGCAGGTATGGTTCTGTGAAGGTAAACGGAACAAGAATTATAGAATTTATGCCAAAGAAATTTACAGAAAAAGGGTTGATAAATGGCGGTGTATATATTGTTAACCAATCGGTTTTTCAAGAATATTCTCCGGGTAATAAGTTTTCATTTGAGACAGACCTTCTTCAGGTTATGTGTAAAAAACTCAATATCCACGGATATATTTCGGAGGCTCCATTTATTGATATAGGGATACCTGAAGATTATAAGAAGGCCCGGGAATATTTCAGTTAATTTCTTTCTCTATCTGATATTGATTGCGTTGAGTGGATGTCCGTGAAATAAGATCACCCAGGAATCCTGCAAGAAACAGTTGTGTTCCAATTATCATTGCTGTAAGAGCAAGATAGAAATACGGACTTGCAGTAACCCTGCCGGCTGCAATATTATTTACAGTTTGATATATTCTTACCCCGCCAAGCCATCCGGCTGCCAAAAATCCGATAAGGAACATCAAAGTTCCCAAAGTGCCAAAAAGGTGCATGGGGCGCTTACCGAACCTTGAAAAGAAACTGATTGTCATAAGATCAAGAAATCCTTTTATAAACCGGCTCATTCCAAATTTTGTGACTCCATATTTCCTTTTTTGATGCTGTACC
>JAUWPX010000188.1 GCA_030611395.1 Bacteroidota bacterium
TCCTTTATAACTCTTGAGCAACATGATGATATTTTCTTACACTGGGATGGCGGATGGAATTATTATACTTATGTTCTGCTGACACAAGGAGTTGAACCGGAATTCATCATAAATCAAACGGAACCATTTCTTGAAAAACATATAAATAATAAATACAGGCAATTTGGTTTTTACCTTGAAATGAAGCTAACCCCTATGCTTAGATTACATTTGTTTTCTGATGCAGAGGCTGAGCTTGAAACCAAAGGAAGTCTTGCTAATATTTATGTTTTTTCAGCTGTAGCTTTTTTTCTTATTCTCATCGCTTCATTCAATTTTGTCAGCCTTTCCACAGCACTCGCAACAAAGCGTGCTAAAGAGGTTGGGATGCGCAAAGTAACAGGGGCACAACGATCACAACTTATTTTACAATTTCTGGGTGAATCGGTGTTTTTCAGCCTTCTGGCTCTGATAATCGGGTTGACCCTGGTTGAGCTCCTGCAGCCGTTTTTTAATACACTTATTAATAACAACCTGGGGCTTTACCGTTCCGGCAATGGATTGTTGATTACCGGAATTGTACTACTAACCCTTTTTACGGGACTGTTGTCGGGGATGTATCCGGCATTTCATCTTTCATCTTTCCGTCCTTTACAGGTGATAAAGGGAAATATTCGTGGCACAGAGCGTAAAGGTTTTCGGAATATCCTGGTAACAATACAGTTTCTTATCTCCTCTGTCCTGATAATAATGACCGGTACAGTTTATTTACAACACCGGTTTATGGAACAGAAAGATGTTGGATACAATCGTGAAAATTTGGTAGTCGTCCCGTTATTGACAGATATCAGCAGGAAAAACTATTCCCTGCTGAAGTCTGAATTCAATAATATTCCTGCAGTGCAAGCTTCAGGAGCTGCTTCAGCTGTTCCGGTGGACGGACTTACTTCCAATGGTTATTTCCCTGAAGGGTTTGAAACACCTCTTATGTTCAATGCGCTTGATATTGATGAAGACTATATCGAAACCATGCAAATTCAGATATCAGACGGCCGGAATTTTTCAGTTGACCGCCCTTCGGATAAAGATGCTTTCATGATAAATGAAACACTGGCAAAGGAAGTGGGATGGAATGAACCGGTTGGAAAAACTATCAACAGGGATGGTTCGCATACAGTGATTGGAGTAGTGAAAGATTTTCATTTTGCTTCAATGCATAATCCCATCAGACCATTAATAATAACAAATAAACCATGGAAGGATTTTTCCACACTGGCTGTGAGGGTAAATACAAATAAATTGCATGAAACCATTGAAACATTAGAGGCGGCATGGAAAACGGTCAATCCAGGAGAGCCGTTTACTTATTATTTTCTGGACGATCTGTATAATACAATGTACTACCCGGAGAAACAGTTCGGACGAATGTTCTTGTCCTTTTCTTTTTTGTCATTGCTGATAGCTGCACTTGGGCTTTTAGGTCTGGCTGCCTATACAACAGAGCAGCGAACCAAAGAGGTAGGTATCAGGAAGACAATGGGAGCTTCGACGGGAAATATCATTGTTCAGTTCAGTTCTGAATTCACAAGGTTTGTCCTTCTTGGTAATTTGCTGGGTTGGCCGCTGGCTTACATGGCAATCAGGAAATGGATGGAAGGTTTTGCTTACCATATCAATATTCCCTGGTGGATTTTTATTTATAGTGCAGTTTTCAGTCTCCTTATTGCTATAGTTACCGTCTTGCTGCGTACCTTACGAACAGCAAATCTAAATCCGGCTATTACACTGAAATATGAATAAAAATATCATTATTCATATTGATAGTACATTATAGGACGCAGACAGGTTAGATATAATAATCTATTCTATTTTGTTTTACTGTTAAGGATAAACCTGTTATAAATAAATAGTAATATAGCGGTTCCCAATGCTATTCCTGAAAAGATCATCCAGATATTCATGGGATGGTACTGGTCCCAGAGGTACTGTGTTAGTTGTTTATTATTCAGCCCCATCAATTCCTCTGCACGATTCATATAATCATTTTGTGTGAAAGTATCTGAAACCGCACGTATATCCAGCCCCTGAATTGCAACTTCCTTTTTTAACAAGGTAAACTTCTCGGAAATGTTTGCATACAGATTACCGGAAAGAATACCTGCAAACCAGTGACCCAGGCCTAATGGAAGAAATGAAGTGCCCATATACAATGCTTTTTTATTCATTGGAGCAATACGTCCAACATATTCTGTGTACTTGGGAGAGCTGACCATTTCGCCAATGGAAAACACCAGTATGCCAAAGATCATTAACCAGGAGAAACGGGTTGTAAACATAAAGAAAAGTCCGGCACTTAAAATGATTATCCCGGTGATCATAACATTCAATGGTTTGAATTTCATTGTAACCGAGGATATTAATAATTGAAATAAAATAATGAAAAAGGCATCCAGGCTTGTTATAGTTATTGGAGTAATTGCTCCTGCTTTAAATCCAAGACTTACGGAAAGAGCATCCAGATCAACCCAGTCGTTTAAAAATACAGGGAATGAATAATAAAGTTGATTAAAAGCAGTCCAGAAACCTGCCATAATGATAAGGAACAATACATATTTATAGTCTGAAAGTGTGATATAAATATTTTTGAAAGCTTCAAGAATATTCTTAACGGGTGAGATATTACTCTTTTCACGTTCCGGTTCTTTAAAAAAGAAGAATACAAAAATATAATTTATGCCGATTGTAATTATTGACATCAGAAATACATAATTCCAGCTGATATTATAGACCAGTCCGCTAATAAAAGGACCGATAAAACCACCTATATTGATCATCATGTAGAATATTCCGAATCCAAGAGATGAGGTTTCTTTATCGGTTGTTTTAGCTATCATAGCAGATATAATAGGCTTAAAAAGAGCGCCCCCAACCGCCAGGTAGATATAAGCAAAAAATATTGCCTGGTACGATTCAAAAGTCCCCATCATAAAATATCCTGACACATACATAGTGAAGGAAAGAATCAATACTTTTTTGTACCCGATCCTGTCAGCAATAGCACCGGTGATAAGTGGCAGGACATACAGCAACATTGATCCTGTGCCAATGATCAACCCTTTTTGTGCTTGTGAGAAACCCAACGCTCCGGTATCTTTTGATAGGGTGAGATAAAGTGCCAGAGCATTATAAAACCCGTACCATGCCCACCGTTCGAATAATTCCATGATATTTGAAACCCAGAAAATCCGTGGGAACTTCCGTATTGTATGTGTAAATGAACTCATAATGTACTTTGTTTTGATACTATTTTCTCATAAAAGAAGGAAGTTTTTTCAGATGCCTCGTCGTAAGTGTAGATTTCTTTTTCAGGATATTCGGCAAAAAGACTGGCAAGGGCAAAATCGCCGATACACATTGTGCCATGTGCCAGCAGGCATAGAGAAAACCCCCAGGAATATGGTGGTTGAATATATATACCGGCTACTGCAAGTGCAAGACTCAGTATGATAAACGGGGTAAACGCAAGTCTGTAAAAACTTTTTCTGTTTAGCACGAAATGATCGGCTGTAACATAAAAGATATATTGCTTTAAGTCAGCACCAAACTTTATTTTAGTAGCTCCTTCAAGGAGATAAACAAGACCGTGAATTCCTTCGTGAACAGGAACAAGCAGGACAGGGTACAGGATAAAACCCAGAAACAGTTGCCAGAGGATAGTAACCGCATCCCACGATCCGGGAATAATCTGGAGAGTGATAATTTGCAGTAAATAGGCAAGAAAAATAATATTTGCTCCAAAGTACAGGTATGTAACCTTGTTTTTTTTCCAGATATAACGAAATACAAATGGAACCACATTTTCATGCTCAACAGAAGTTATAAGACGGAATTTTTGTTTATCTTCCAGATCACTTACTTGTATCTTGCTTCCTGATATTTTCATCGATTTTCTTTCTTTGCTCTCCGCACTATGCTCTTTGCTCTATTCTCTTCAACCTAAAATAGATAAGAATTGAAAAAATGGGTACCAGCGGAGTGGTGACCGCGCTGGTTGCAGAACTTATTAGTATATAAGCCGGACTGATATTAGATAAAAGTGACTTGCTTACAT
>JAUWPX010000354.1 GCA_030611395.1 Bacteroidota bacterium
ATTGGAAAACTGCCTGAGTTTGTTGAACTGGAAAATAAAATTGTAAAACAGGGATAGAATGAAACGAAAATTTAATAAAGTTGTGTTGGCTTTTCATGCACATCCGGATGATACAGAGGCCTTTGCTTCCGGGACTCTAAAACTTTTGAAGGACAAGGGATATAAGATTGTTATTGCTACTATGACTGCCGGAGGAATGGGAGGAATAAATTCGACAGAGCAAAAAACTATTGAAACAAGAAAAACAGAAGCCAGGACAGCGGCTGATGTTCTTGATGCTGACTATTATTGCTTTAATGGTAGAGATGGTTACCTGTTT
This sequence comes from Bacteroidota bacterium, assembly GCA_030611395.1. GTDB lineage: Bacteria > Bacteroidota > Bacteroidia > Bacteroidales > VadinHA17 > JADFUQ01. The sequence goes on from JAUWPX010000354.1 coordinate 320, forward strand.
GATACTGAAGAATTAAGAATTAAGTCGGTTGAGTTGATGAGGAAGGTAAAGGCGGGAATTGTACTAACTCATCTGCCAATGGATTATCATAGTGACCATAGAACCACCTGCAATATTGTTGAAACAGCAGCAATAATATCTTCATTGCCTAATGTTCCTTGTAATGAAGCTCCACTTGAAGTAACACCATTGTTATATCATACCGCCCCTTTGACATTATCTGATCCATTGGGCTCTGAGATACAGCCCCCACATTTTTTTGTGGATATTACATCTGTGATTGATACCAAAATGGAAATGCTTACTTATCATAAATCTCAAATTGAACTTATGAAGCATATGCATAAAATAGAAGATTTTTTCGGGCAGATGAAAAAAGCAAATGTGGATTATGGTAAAATGGCAGGGGTTGATTATGCAGAGATTTTCTGGCAACATCTTGGCGGCGGATTTCAAAAAGAACCACAAATACAGGATGATATAAAAGAATATATATTGAAGAATGTTTGAGGTTTGAAGACGTTTAAGGTTAAGAACCTCTTAACAAATTAACAAATAACATTTAGCAAGCTATGGAACAAAATAATGAGAAATATTCAAAATATGCTCTTGTTGAAGAGATGCTTGAAACTGCAGAGGTTATAAAAAACTTTGCCCCGTCAGTATCAGGCAGATTTATTTCCGCGATTCGTGAAAAAGGAAGGTTGTTTTTTACCGGCGAGGGTAGCAGCAGATTATTTCCTGCAAAAAGAGCTATTTACGAAGCATTGAAAAAAGGAAACTTGCTGCCAATTTCAACAGAGGGAGCAACACAGGCACTTGAATATAATTTGTCTAATTATGCTGTATTTGGAGCTTCTAATTCCGGTAAGACAAAAGAGATAGTCAGATTGTTCGAAAAACTCAAAAACAGTGGACATAATGCCTTGTTTGGACTGACAGCAAATAGCGATACACCACTCGAAAGCATGTCCATGGATACACATGTATTAAACTGTGGGAAGGAAAAAGCTGTTGCTGCCACAAAATCGGTTGTTGAACAGGCTTTATTTTACGACAGCCTTATACATCATCTTGCTGATGAAAAAATGGAAGGGTTAAATGAACTATCAGAACAGTTTGATAAAGCCATGAAGCAAAATATCGAATCCGGAATGATTGAACAATTAAAGAATGCAGACATTATATATTTTGCCGGTCGAAATACAGGTGCTATTGAAGAACTTACACTAAAAACCAACGAGATAACCAGGAAAAAATCAGACTTTCTTGAAGGAACATATGTGCTTCATGGGATTGAAGAGATTATGGATAAAAACGAAGTTGTAGTTTTAGTTGAACCTTTCGAAAGTGAGGAAGAAAAAATCAAAGAATGCCTTGTAAAAGGTGTTGGAATGAAAGTTATTTCAATTTCTTCCAGGGAAACCTCATTTCCAACCATAAAAATACCGGATGGTGGAAAGTATCATAATTATGTTGAACTGGCAGCCGGATGGAATATTTTAGTTGAAATTGGAATAGCATTAGGAATTGATCTTGATAAACCCGTAAGGGCAAGAAAGGTAGGGAATGAGTATATTGTGAAATAAGGTATTAAAAAACTTATTTTTAAAAAATAAATAGCATTTTCTAAACTGAAAATAATATCTGATATACAGTGAAAAAAAAAGTATCTATTGGTATAGACATAGGAGGAACAAATACTGTTTATGGTATTTTAGACAGAGAGGGAAAATTTCTGGAACAGGGACAAATTTCCACAAAAGACCATCAGGAAATAGAAGTTTTCCTCGCGGCCCTGAATGAAAAAATACGACTTAGCCTGCGAAAAATAAACAACAGGATAGTTGTTGAAGGAATTGGCATAGGAGCCCCGATGGGCAATATAAATAAAGGAACAATAGAATATTCAGCTGCTTTGCCATGGAAAGGGATCATCCCGCTTGCTGATCTTTTCAAAGAATTTACAAACCTGCCGGTAACAGTTACAAATGATGCAAACGCCGC
>JAUWPX010000015.1 GCA_030611395.1 Bacteroidota bacterium
GTGGCAGGTAATTGAGACAGGGTTAAAAAATCTTCAGGGGAAAGGAATAGTAAATTCAATCAGTCTGAAAGAAGGAGAGCAAGTATTTATTAATCAGTCACAAATAATCAGAAATTACGGAGCAACCGTGGTGGTGATGGCATTTGATGAAAACGGAAAGGCTTCTAATTTTGAAGATAAGATAAAAATATGCCACCGCGCATATGAAATCTTAACAAAACAAGTAGCATTTCCTCCCGAAGATATTATTTTCGATCCCAATATACTTACAATAGGAACAGGTATTGAGGAACATAATAATTATGCTGTTGATTTTTTCAGGGCTACACGCTGGATCAAGGGGAATCTCCACCATTCAAAGGTGAGTGGAGGAATAAGCAATTTGTCATTTAGTTTCAGAGGCAATCAAATTATCAGGGAAGCTATGCATTCTGCTTTTCTTTATCATGCCGTAAAAGCCGGTCTTGATATGGGGATTGGTAATGCAGGAATGCTTACGATATATGATGAAATTCCGGCAGATCTGTTGGAGCGGGTAGAGGATATTATTTTCAACCGGCGCCCTGATGCTACCGAAAGACTTATTGAATTTGCAGGGAAAAATACAACAAAGACCGGTCAGATAGAAAAGAAAAAAGAAGTATGGAGAGAAGAGCCGGTCGAAGAGCGATTGATCTATGCTCTGGTTCATGGTATTACTGAATATTTAAAGGATGATGTAGATGAAGCTCTAAAACAGTATTCCTCGGCAATTGATATTATTGAGGGTCCTTTGATGCGTGGGATTAGCCGTGTAGGAGATCTTTTTGGGTCGGGAAAAATGTTTCTGCCACAGGTAGTTAAAAGTGCCCGTGTTATGAAAGTGGCTACAGAATTACTTGAACCATTTATAGTATTTGATGAACCGGGAAAAGCAAAGGGATTGAATAAATCAGGGAAGATCCTTTTAGCCACTGTGAAAGGGGATGTGCATGATATTGGAAAGAATATTGTAGGGGTTGTTCTGGGTTGTAATAACTATGAAGTGCTTGATATCGGTGTGATGAAAACCGTTGAGAGTATTATTGAAGAAGCAAAAAAGAACCAGGTGGATATTATAGGTGTCAGCGGATTAATTACCCCATCATTGGGTGAGATGGTTCATCTGGCAAAGGAGTTTGAAAGAGCAGGGCTAAATATTCCATTGTTAGTAGGTGGTGCAACCACTTCAAAAATGTTTACCGCGGTTAAACTTGATCCTGAATATTCGGCAGGAGTGATACATGTACAAGATGCTTCACGTAGTGCAGAGATTGTAAATAAATTGATCTCTAAAACAAAAAGAACCGGCTTTTTGAAGGATGTTCGTGCTGATTATGCCCGGTTAAGGGAGATACGAAGAAAAGTTCAGCACAAATATATTAGTCTGAAGGATGCACGAAAAAAACGATTCCGGATCAGTTGGTCTGAAAAAGAGACCTATGCTCCAAAAAACCCCGGAATTCACCTGTTCAAAAAATATTCACTCGGGGAGATCAGACCATATATTGACTGGACATATTTTTTTCATGCCTGGGAACTTAAGGGGAAATTCCCGGAGATACTGGATCATCCTGAGAGGGGAATGGAAAGCCGTAAACTTTATAAAGATGCTCAGGAGTTTCTGGATCGTATTATACATGAGGAAATTCTTGATGCCCGGGCTGTATTTGCTGTTTTCCCGGCAAATGCAAGAGGCGATGATATTGAAGTTTATGCTGATGAAAAACGGGAACGGGTATTAACGGTTTTAAATATGCTCCGGTCGCAATCAGAAAAAACCAACACCGGGGATAACCGTTCCCTGGCTGATTATATTGCCCCGGTAGAATCGGGGATACCTGATTATATTGGTGTTTTTGCTGTATCAGCAGGATTTGGAGTGGATAAATGGGTTGCCGGGCTTGGAAAGCAGAACGATGATTATCAAATTATAATGCTTAAAACTCTGGCTGACAGGTTAGCTGAAGCGTTAACCGAGCGTATGCATCAGCGGGTAAGAAATGAGTTTTGGGGATTTAGTAAAGATCAGGGTTTATCAATTAATGATCTTTTTAGGGAAAAATACCAGGGTATTCGTCCTGCATATGGATACTCATCCTGTCCTGATCATTCTGAAAAGGATAAAATTTTCAAATTATTGAATGTGAAAAAAAATATTGGGATAACTATTACGGAAAATTTCATGATGGTACCGGCTGCATCGGTAAGCGGACTGATCTTCGCGCATCCACAAGCATCATATTTTGATGTTGGAAAAATACAGGAGGATCAGAGGAGGGAATATGGACGGAGAAGAAAATTAAAAATTAAAAATTAAAAATTGAAGAAGGAATATGAAGTAACCAGTAACAGTTGGCAGAAACCCGCCAAGCGGTTTGAAACCGCTAGGCGGATTGGCAGTCAGGAGTCCACAGTTAACCAGTGACCAGTAACAATTTATACAAACATTATGACTAAAAAGATTATTGACATACTGAAGAACACAAAAAAAACATTGTTTTCATTTGAGTTATTACCTCCGTTAAAGGGTAACAGCATTGAAAGCATATATCAGACAATCGATCCATTGATGGAATTTAATCCTTTGTATGTAAACGTCACGTATCATCAGGAGGAGGTTGTATATAAAAAGCGGAAGGATCAACTACTGGAAAAAACGGTAGTAAGGAAACGCCCGGGTACAGTAGCTATATCTGCAGCAATTAAATATAAGTATAAAGTCAAGGTGATCCCTCATATTATTTGTGGTGGTTTTACCAGGGAAGAGACTGAGTATGCATTGATTGATCTCAATTTTCTTGGAGTAGACAACATATTGGTGGTCAGGGGTGATCCGGCACCGGAACAGAAAAATTTCATTCCTGAACCGGACGGACATTCAAATGCATTAGGATTGGTAAAACAGATAGCAAATTTAAACCGGGGGAAGTATCTGGATGAAGGAAATATGACTGCCACAGATTTTGCGATAGGAGTAGCCGGTTATCCGGAAAAGCACCCCGAGTCTCCCAACCGGGATTCTGACTTTTATTTTCTGAAGAAAAAGGTTGAAGCAGGAGCTGATTTTATAGTTACCCAGATGTTTTTTGATAACAAAAATTTCTTTGAATTTGTCAGACAATGCAGAAACAGGGGAATTGATGTGCCTGTTATACCGGGCATTAAACCACTTGTTACGAAAAATCACCTGAATTATTTGCCAAGAACTTTTGGGATTGATCTTCCGGAATCCCTGGTAAAGGAGGTATTGAAATGTAAAACCCCGGAGGCAGTAAAACAGGTTGGCATTGAGTGGGCTATTGAGCAGAGTCGCGAATTAATTGAATTTGGTGTTCCTGTAGTGCACTATTTTACACTGGGTAAGGCGGGTAGTATTCAGGATGTTGCGAAGGCGGTATTCTAAGAGCGAAAAAATTATTGTTTTATTTCCTTACTTTGAGAGTTTATTAAATAACAAATATGAAGAAAAAGAGTCTTACTAACCGGATAACCGGAATTATCTCGAACAATCCGAATCAATCATACAATTATAACAGATTGCAAAAAGGTTGGGGATAAAAGACTCCCCTACAAAAAAACTTATAAACGAAATTTTAAGTGAATTAAAAGCTGGTAAGCTACTGGAAGAGGTACATACAGGCAAGTATAGATTTAAATCAAAAGGTGGTTATATAATTGGCAAAGTAGATCTTACAGCACATGGTTCGGCATATATAGTGTCTGATGATACGGAGGAGGATGCTTTTGTATCCCAGGCAAATTTGAAACATGCTCTACAGGGTGACAGGGTGAAAGTATTTTTGTTTGCAAGACGAAAATCCCGCCGGCTTGAAGGGGAAATTGTTGAAATTATTGAACGTGCCAGGACAAAATTTGTCGGGATTGTAGAGGTATCAAAAAATTTTGCATTTCTGATACCTGAACACAGGCAAATGCCTTATGATATTTTTATTTCAAAAGATAAACTAAAGGGTGCAAAAACCGGACAAAAAGCTATTGCACGAATTGTTGACTGGCCGGACAAGGTTAAAAATCCTTTTGGTGAAATTGTTGATGTGCTGGGTATGCCCGGGGAACATGAGGTGGAAATGCATGCAATACTGGCAGAGTTTGAGTTGCCCTATAAATTTGATGATGAAGTAAATAATGCTGCCGGGAAAGTTGCGGACCATATCCCAAAGGAGGAATATCAACGAAGAAGAGATTTCAGAAAAACCCTGACTTTTACCATTGATCCGGAGGATGCAAAAGATTTTGATGATGCATTGTCTTTACGGAAGCTACCCGGAGGCAATTGGGAAGTAGGGATACATATTGCAGATGTCACTTTTTATGTTGAACCACGCACTATCCTGGATAATGAGGCAAGGCAAAGAGGAACATCTGTTTACCTGGTTGACAGGGTTATTCCTATGCTTCCTGAAAAACTGTCAAATAAAGTTTGTTCCCTGAGACCTGATGAAGATAAACTTTGCTTCTCGGCAGTATTTGAGATGGATGAGCAGGGGATTGTGAAAAAAGAATGGTTCGGAAAAACTGTGATACGATCGCAGCGAAGGTTTACATATAGTGAGGCTCAGCAAGTTATTGAAACAGGGAAAGGGGATTTAAGCAGTGAGATACAACAATTAAATAAGCTGGCTCAGAAACTGCGTGAAAAAAGATACAGGAAAGGTTCGCTGTATTTTGAAAGAGTTGAGGTGAAATTTGATATTGATGAAAAAGGAACTCCTTTGGGAGTGTTTTTTAAAGAGCAGAAAGAATCAAATCAGCTTATCGAAGAATTTATGTTGCTTGCCAACAGAAGAGTTGCCGAATATATATCTAAACGGTCGGGAAAAACCCCTAAAACCTTCGTTTACCGGATCCATGATAAACCTAAGCAGGAAAAGCTTGAGTCATTTTCAAATATCCTGAAACGATTCGGGCATAAAATTGATACTACTTCACAAAAAAATTTATCCCTCTCAATGAACCGTTTGTTAAAATCCGTTCAGGGGAAAAGAGAACAAAATCTGGTTGAGACACTTGCATTACGCTCAATGGCTAAAGCGGTTTATTCAACACATAATATTGGTCATTATGGATTAGCATTTGATTATTATACTCATTTTACCTCGCCTATTCGCCGGTATCCTGATATGATGGTGCACCGGTTACTGGAGGCGTATCTGAAAAGCTTACCGTCAAAAAGCGAGGATAAATATGAAAACTTATGCAAACATGCCTCAGAAATGGAACGCAAAGCAGTGGATGCAGAACGTGCATCAATTAAGTATAAACAGGTTGAGTTTTTGAAAGATAAAATTGGGGAAAAATTTGACGGAATTATTACAGGGGTAGTAGATTGGGGGTTATATGTTGAGATTATTGAAAATAAGTGTGAAGGACTTATTCCTATCAGGGAACTTGATGATGATTTTTATGAATTTGATGAAGAGAATTACAGGCTTATTGGCAGACAATCAAGGAATCAATATCAACTGGGTGATCCTGTTAAAGTAGAAATATTATCTGCAAACCTTGCAAGGAAGCAGGTTGATTTGGGACTGGAGAAGAAAAGATGAGGGAAGAAGGCAGAAGGCAGAGGGCGGAGGGAAGAAGGAACGATAGAACGACGGAACGATAGAACGAAGGAACGATGAAGAAGGCAGAAGGCGGAAGGCGGAAGGCGGAGGGCAGAAGGGAAGAGGGGGAGTTGATGGATTAATAAATAGCATGATGATAGATAAAGAAAAAATAAAGAGAAAAATTATAATTGATGCAGGTGATATTTTCAGCCGGTTTGGGTTTAGAAAAACCACCATGTCTGATATTGCCGGGAAGACAGGTATGGGGAAGAGTTCTCTGTATTATTATTTTAACAGCAAAGAAGAAGTTTTTGAACAGGTAGTAATTTATGAGGCTGATATATTAATAGATGAACTGACTAAAGCACTGGAAAAAAGCAGTGGAGCAAAAGAAAAATTAAAGAGTTACATATCAGTGCGGATGCAGGTACTCAATAAGCTTTCTAATTATTACAATGCTGTTTTTAGTGATGAACTTAGTCATTTTGATTTTATTGAAAAAGTGAGGGAGCGCTACAATAAGCAGGAAATTCAGACCATTCAAAGGATACTTAATAGAGGAATTGAGCAGGGACAATTCGGGATTGAGAATACCGAACTGGCAGCAATTGCAATTTTTACAGCAATGAAAGGGCTTGAGATCCCATTGTTCTGGCACAAAGTGTCTGACGACCTGGAAATAAGGATGGAAAATATGTTGAATATTCTTTTTTATGGAATTGTTAAGAAGTAAATAATCACTTTAATTTATATTTTTATCTTTACTCAAATTTATAAAATCATTCACTAATTTAAACTCCTATGAAGAATCGATCATTTCCTGTAATTGTACTTTTTTTCCTGATTATTTCACCATTTGTAATAGCACAGAAAATTGATATTCAGGTTGGCACTAAAGCAACTGAATGGGAATTTATGGATGCGGACAAAAATCCTTTCACCATGGATACATGGAAGGGCATGGTTTTGCAGATCAATTATGTTGATCCTGATGAATCTGACCTGAATGATGAATTCAATGACCTCGTAAAGATAGCCATTGATGTTGACAGTATTATCTCCAGGGACGATTTTAAAGGTTTTGGTATTGTTGATTGTGCTGCTACATGGAAACCGGATTTTTTAATTCGTACTATTGCCGGAAAAAAAGCAAAGAAATTTGAAACAACCATACTTTTCGATTATGATGCCGTACTGCGTAACCAATGGAATCTGGCAAAGGACAGCTATAATGTAATAATCCTGGATAAAAACAAAATATGCAGGGCTATTTTCAGGGGTAAAATTTCAACTTCAGAAAACCAGGAAATTATTGATCTGATCGTTAAACTAACTAAGGAATAGAAGTTAAGAAGAAGTTGAGAAGTTGAGAAGTTGAAAAGTTGAAAAGTTGAGAAGTTAAGAGCTTATTTCTTGAAAAATCGTTTTTGAAAAATCAGGATAAGTGTCACTCCAACGGTGATAGATGAGTCTGCAATATTAAATACGGGGCGGAAGAAAATAAAATTATCACCACCACGGAATGGTATCCAGTCGGGGAAGGTGCCTTTTAATACCGGGAAATAAAACATATCAACAACCTGGCCATGCAGGAATGAAGAATATCCGCCTTCTGCAGGAAACATGCTGGCAACATGATAATAGCTATTTGAAAAAATCATGCCATAAAAAGCGCTGTCAATAATATTACCCAATGCCCCTGCCATTATTACGGAAATGGTAATAATAAGTCCGGTTGATGCTTTCTGTTTTATCAGATGTATAAGATACCATCCAATACCCACCACTGCTCCAATACGGAAAAGACTCAGGATTATTTTGCCAAATTTGCCGGCAATCTCCATGCCGAATGCCATCCCATTATTTTCAATAAAATGAATAATAAACCAGTTTCCCAGAATATGATATTCCTGACCAAGGAACATATTGGTTTTAACCCATATTTTCAACGCCTGATCAAGTATAATGATCAGTAGTATAAGCAGGATAGATTTCTTTGCGATAGTCATTGGCAGTTATTACACACGATATTACCGGCTTCTATTTTTGTCTTTGTTTAGCTTCAATACAAAGGGTTGCGTGAGGAACAGCACGAAGACGTTCCTTTGAAATAAGCGTTCCTGTCTCACGGCAAATCCCGTAAGTTTTATTTTCTATTCTTATCAGAGCTCCATGCAGGTGCTGAATGAATTTATATTGCCTTTGTGCTAAACGTCCTGCTTCTTCTTTTGACAGGGTAGCTGCCCCTTCTTCAAGCACCTTAAATGTAGGTGATGTGTCTTCAGTATCATTACTTTCCTTATGAGTGATAGCATTTTTTAAGAGTTCATAATCTTTTTTTGCTTTCTCAATCTTTTCTTGGATAAGTTCTTTAAACTCAGCCAGTTCCTCGTCTGAATACCTTGTCTTCTTATTCTCGGCCATAACTTTCAAATTTTGTCCAAATATAATATATTTTTTCAAATGAATAAATGAATAAATGAGTGAATGTTTAAATGCATTTAATCATTTAATCAAGGCTTTCTTAATAGTCATCAGGGTATTAATATCATCAAACTCCAGATGAACGGCTTTATCGTCTTTTATGTTTTCAACCAGAATAACACTTAGCGCGAGTGTTTGTGAGCCGATATAATCCGCGTATTTTTTAATTGCGGTATTAATGGATACTTGTTTTTGTATCTGAATATGTATCTTATCTGTTACATTAAAGCCACTTTCTTTCCTTAGATTCTGAATACGATTAATAAACTCACGGGCAATACCTTCTTCTTTTAGTTCATCTGTAACGGTAACATCCAAAGCCACAGTAAGCTGCCCATCGTTAGTAACAAGCCATCCCGGAATGTCTTCCGAAATAATCTCCACATCTTCAAGGGTTATTTGAATTGATTTCCCATCAACAGCAAGCTCGAATTTGCCTTCTTTTTCAAGTTCCGCAATATTTTCATGACTCATTTTTACAATTGCAGGAGAAACAAACTTCATTAATTTCCCATACCTGGGTCCCAGAGATTTAAAATCAGGTTTTATTTTCTTTACAAGAATTCCTGATGTATCAGTAATATATTCAACCTCTTTTACATTTACTTCCGACAGTATCAGATCTTTAACAGCATCAAATTTTTTCTTAAAATCATTATTCAGCACCGGGATCATGATCTTATTCAACGGTTGACGCACTTTAATACTTACCTTTCTGCGCAAACCGAGGATCATGGAAGAAACTTTTTGAGCGATATTCATTCTGTCTTCCAGGACCTTGTTTATAAGGTTAGTATCATGTTTCGGAAAGTTTGTGAGATGGACAGACTCATCGGTATACTTTCCGGTAGTCTCATTTAGATCCAGGAAGAGTAAATCCATATAAAACGGAGCAATAGGAGCAGCCAGGCGTGATACAGTATCAAGGCATGTGTAGAGAGTTTGATATGCAGCTATTTTATCATTGTCATATTTTCCTCCCCAGTAACGTTTACGATTCAACCGAACATACCAGTTACTAAGATTTTCCATTACAAAATTCTGAATTGCTCTTCCTGCTTTAGTGGGTTCATAATCGGTATAATATTCATGAACTTCTTTAATAAGACTATTTAGCAGGGAAATAATCCACCGGTCAATCCCGGGTCTTTTTTCCATAGGTATATTTTCTTCCTTATACCTGAAACCGTCAATATTGGCATATAAAACGAAGAAGGAATATGTATTATAAAGTGTGCCGAAAAATTTGCGTTTTACTTCATCCAGTCCGGTTAAGTCAAATTTGAGATTATCCCATGGCTGGGCGTTTGTAATCAGATACCATCTAATAGGATCTGAACCATGCTTTTGAATGGCAGCAAACGGATCAACAGCATTTCCAAGTCTTTTTGACATTTTATTGCCGTTCTTATCAAGTACAAGTCCGTTTGAGATTATATTCTTAAATGAAACAGAATCAAATAACATCACGGCAATAGCATGCAATGTAAAAAACCATCCGCGCGTTTGATCAACCCCTTCGGCAATAAAATCAGCCGGATAATAATCCTTAAATTCCGGGTCTTTCATAGAAAAGGGATAGTGATGCTGTGCATATGGCATAGATCCTGAGTCGAACCACCCATCAATAAGATCGGGCTCACGGAACATCTTTTTACCTTTTTTGGAAACAAGAAAAATATTATCCACGAAAGGGCGGTGAAGATCAAAACCGGAATAATTTTCCCCGGAAAAATCGTCCTTTTTATAATCAGCTATCGGATTTTCTTTCATAAATCCTGCTTCTACCGACTTATCTATTTCCTCTTTCAATTCGGATACTGAACCAATACACTTCTCTTCCTTTTTATCTTTTGTCAGCCATACCGGCAAAGGTGTTCCCCAAAACCTTGAACGGGAAAGATTCCAGTCAACCAAATTCTCAAGCCATTTTCCGAAGCGTCCTGTCCCTGTGGCAGCAGGCTTCCAGTTAATGGTTTTATTAAGTTCTATCATCCTTTCTTTAAAAGCAGTAGATTTAACAAACCATGAATCAAGCGGGTAATAAAGAATGGGCTTATCTGTTCTCCAGCAGTGGGGATAATTATGAACATATTTCTCAATTTTGAAAGCTTTTCCTTCATGTTTCAGGCGTACCGCGATATCAATATCAACAGTGGTATCATTATTTTCAATATCCTTATCAAACTCATTCTTAACAAAGCGCCCTGAAAATTCTTTATAGATTGTTGTGTTGACATTATCATGAACAAATTTTTCATCCATGTTTTCAACCTTGAAAAATCTTCCTTTTCTGTCAACAAGCGGATTAATTATTCCCTTTTTGTCTTTAATTGTCAGGGAGGGGATATTGTTTTTGGCAGCTACCTTCAGGTCATCTGCGCCAAAAGTAGGAGCAATATGAACAATCCCTGTTCCTTCGGTTGTTGTAACGAAATCACCTGTAACAACCCTGAATGCATTCTCTCCGGGATTTACCCATCCGAGGAGCTGCTCATACCTGATCCCATTCAATTTGTTACCCTTAAATTCATCAATAACCTTGTAGGGAATATTTTTATCCCCTTTATTAAAATCTTCAAGTTTCAGGTTCTTGTTTTTTTCATCGAAAAAATCATGGAACAGGTCTTTTGCCAGAATAACAGAAACCGGAGATCCGTTATATGGATTAAATGTTTCTACTTTGATGTAATTAATATTCTTTCCAACAGCAAGGGCAGTATTTGATGGAAGGGTCCATGGTGTGGTGGTCCATGCCAGAAAAAACAGATCCTTATTATCAGTAGTGAAAAGGAATTCGGATTTTTCATCCATAATCACTCTAAACTGAGAGACAATGGTTGTATCCTTAATATCGCGGTAGCAACCCGGTTGGTTCAACTCATGACTGCTCAGTCCTGTACCCGCGGCAGGGGAATAGGGCTGTATAGTATACCCTTTATATAACAATCCCTTGTCATGCAGTTTTTTCAGCAGGTACCATACCGATTCTATATACTTGTTATCGTAGGTAATATATGGATCATCCATATTGATCCAGTAACCCATTTTCCGGGTAAGATCTTTCCACCGGTCGGTAAATTTCATCACATCTTTCCGGCAGGCATCGTTATATTCTTCCACGGATATCTTTTCACCGATATCTTCTTTTGTAATTCCAAGTCTTTGTTCAACACTGAGCTCAACAGGCAAACCGTGTGTATCCCAACCGGCTTTTCGTTTAACATGGTATCCTTCCATGGTCTTGAACCGGCAGAAAACATCTTTAATAGTACGACTCATAACATGATGAATACCGGGCAGGCCATTTGCTGAAGGGGGGCCTTCAAAAAAGATAAAAGATTTATCATTTTTTCTGCTGTCCAGGCTTTTTTGAAATGCCTTCCGTGTATCCCAAATTTCCAGTATCTTTTTATTGATCTGTGAAAGATTGAACTCCTTATGCTCCGGAAACTTCTTGTTCATCAGGTATTATTTATTATAGCTTTAAAAATTGTCCACAAATATAGGGAAAAACTCTTCCCACTCAACTTACTCACCTTACTTAACTACTCACCTTATTTTTTCTTTTATCCTTTCTGTAATGTAAAGCTAAAAGTGCTGCCTTTTTTAATTTTGCTGTACACATTAACAGTTTGCTTATGTGCTTCAATAATATGTTTTACTATAGCCAGACCAAGACCGGTGCCCCCAAGGTTTCGTGATCTGCTGCGATCAACACGGTAAAATCGTTCAAACAAACGGGGAATATCCTGTTTTGCAATTCC